>NZ_CATKQM010000025.1:0-71710 GCF_949768225.1 Pseudomonas sp. IT-P44
TTGCCCGCGAAAGCGGTGTAACGGCTTACGAATACCGCAACGCGTGAGCCGGCTCGATCTTCGCCGCCCGCCACGCCGGGTAAACCGTGGCGAGGAAGCTCAACACAAACCCGGCCGAGCAAATCAACAGCACATCCCCGCCCTGCAACTCCGAAGGCAGGTTGCTGACGAAATACACATCGGAACTGAAGATGTGCTGCCCACTGACCCGCTCCACCCAGCCCACCAACTCACTGACGTTCAGCGCGGCAATCACGCCGAGCACGCCACCGATCAAGGTGCCGACCACGCCGATCACCGTGCCCTGGACCATGAAGATCGCCATGATCTGCCGTGGCGTGGCACCGATGGTACGCAGGATCGCGATGTCCGCGCCCTTGTCGTTCACCACCATGATCAAGGTCGCGATGATGTTGAACGCTGCCACTGCAACGATCATCAGCAACAGCAGGCCGATCATGGTTTTTTCCATCTTCATCGCGCTGAACAGGCTGCCCTGGGTGTGAGTCCAGTCGTCAGCCTTGTACGCCGTGCCCAAGCCGCCAGCGATATCGCTGGAGACCTTCGGCGCCGCGTACAAATCCTTCACCGCCAGACGCACGCTCTGCACCTGATTCGGTTCCCAATGCTGCATCTGCGCGGCATCTGCAACGTGGATCAGCGCCATGGAGCCGTCCAGTTCTGCGCCGACCTTGAACACGCCCACCACGTTAAGCCGCTGCATGCGCGGGGTGATCCCGCCCGGTGCAGTGCTGACTTCCGGCACGATCAGGGTGATCTTGTCGCCGACATTCAAGCGGAAACGTCGTGCCGTGATCTCACCGATCACCACACCGAACTCGCCCGGTTTCAAGGCATCGAGACGCCCCTGGACGATGTGCTGGGCAACGATCGAGACCTTGCCTTCCAGCGCCGGATCGACACCACTGACCTGAATCGGCTGCATCGTGCCTTTATAGGAAAGCATGCCTTCCATCTCGGTGAACGGCACGGCGGCGGTCACTTCCGGGTTTTTCATCGCGGCGTCGGCCACCGGCTGCCAATCGTCGATCGGGTTCACGCCGACGATGGTCGCGTGAGGCACCATGCCGAGGATGCGCGAGCTCATTTCGCGCTGGAAGCCGTTCATGACCGACAACACCACGATCATCGCCAGCACACCGAGGGCGAGGCCGATCATCGAGGTCATCGAGATGAACGAAACAAAGCGATTGCGGCGCTTGGCGCGGGTATAGCGCGTGCCGATAAAGATCGATAACGGTCTGAACATTCGCTGGGGCACCGTATAAAAACAAAAAGACCCGATGTCTTTTCAGACATCGGGTTTCGGCCAATCAGATAGGCGTCAGGCAACCTTCCTGCAAGTGCAGGACGCGATCCATCTGGCGAGCCAGGTTCATGTCGTGAGTCACCACCAGGAACGCCGTGCGCATCGAGGTGCTGAGTTCCAGCATCAAATCCTGAATGCCCTGGGCGGTGTGGGAGTCGAGGTTGCCGGTCGGCTCGTCGAGCATCACCAGCCCTGGCTTGTTCACCAGCGCGCGGGCGATGGCCACGCGTTGACGTTCGCCACCGGACAATTCCGCCGGTTTGTGCTCCAGGCGATGGCCCAGCCCTACCCGCTCCAGCAACGCCGTCGCACGCTGACGCGCTTCCGGGATCGCGGTCTTGCCGATCAGCAGCGGCATGCAGACGTTTTCCAGCGCGGTGAATTCCGGCAGCAAATGGTGGAACTGGTAAACGAAACCCAGCGACCGATTGCGCAACAGGCCGCGATTCTTCTCGCTGAGTGCCGACAGCTCTTCGCCGTCGAGCCAGACGCTGCCCTTGGTCGGCGTATCGAGACCGCCCAGCAGGTTGAGCAAAGTACTTTTGCCTGAACCCGAGGTGCCGACAATCGCCACGCGCTCACCCGGATGCAGCTCCAGTTGCAGACCGGCCAACACTTCTACCGATTCCGGGCCTTCCTCGTAGGATTTGCCCAGGTTGCGGCAGCTCAAGATTGCTTTATCACTCATGCCCGACTCACTCATAACGTAGCGCCTCCGCAGGCTGGGTGCGCGCGGCACGCCAGGCTGGATACAGGGTGGCGAGGAAACTCAGGACCAACGCGGCGGCGCAGACCATCAATACATCCTGGCTCTGCACTTGCGACGGCAGGTAATCGATGAAGTACACGTCGGCGTTGAGGAACTTGTGTCCGATCAGGCCTTCGAGCACCGAGATCGCGGCGCTGACGTTCAGCGCGGCGAAGATCCCGACTACGGCGCCGATCAGCGTACCGACCACACCGATGACCGTGCCCTGCACCATGAAGATCGCCATGATCGAACCCGGCGTGGCGCCGAGGGTACGCAGAATGGCGATGTCGCCCTTCTTGTCGTTCACCACCATCACCAGCGTGGAAATGATGTTGAACGCGGCCACGGCAACGATCAGCAGCAACAGCAGACCGATCATGGCTTTTTCCATGCGGATAGCCTGATACAGATTGCCGTGGGTGCGGGTCCAGTCGCGGGCGTAGAAATGGTCTTCACCGAGCTGCTGGGCGATGTTCCACGCGGTGCGTGGCGCCTGGAACAGGTCGTCGAACTTCAGGCGGATGCCCTGCACCTGATCCGGTTTCCAGCGGTGCAGCTTCGCCAGATCCTGCAGATTGGTGACGCCCAGGTAACCGTCGATTTCACCGGCGCCAACATGGAAGATGCCGACCACGGTAAAGCGTTTCATGCGCGGAAACATGCCGGCCGGGGTCACGGTGACTTCCGGCGCCACAAAGGTCAGCTTGTCGCCGATGGCCGCGCCGAGCTTGGCGGCCGCCTTGTCGCCGATGACGATGCCGAAACTGCCGGGCGCGAGGTCGTCGAGTTTGCCCTGCAGCATGAACTTGTCAATGATCGACACCTGACGTTCCAGCGCCGGGTCGATGGCATTGAGCAGCACCTTGGAGACCTTGCCGTTGTTGGTCAGCAACCCCTGCATCTGGGTAAACGGCGCCACGGCCGTCACTTGCGGGTTCTGCTTGACCTTGGCGGCGAGGCCTTGCCAGTCGCTGATCGGCTCACCGGACTCGATGGTCGCGTGGGGCACCATGCCCAACACGCGCGTGCGCATCTCATGATCGAAGCCGTTCATGACCGACAGCACGACGATCATCACGATCACGCCGAGGGCAAGACCGATGATCGAAGTCAGGGAAATGAACGACACAAAATGATTGCGACGCTTTGCACGGGTATAACGCGTGCCAATAAATACGAAGAGAGGTCTGAACATGTCGGGGCTTGTTCGGAGGGAAAAGGAACGTCCTTGTGGCGGGGGTCGATAACCAGCTTTACACTCAGACCACCGCCGCTACCATGGGTTCGCCATGTCGACATTAGATGAAGAAGATCGCCGCGAATACTACCGTATCGAGGACACGATCGCACTGGAAATTCGGCCCCTGTCCGCTCCCGAAGCCGCAGGCCAGGAAGTGTTGCAGGATGCTTCCCCACTCTTCAACCTGCTCAGCGAATTGCACCTGAGCGAATTCGAGTCGCAACACCTGCTGCGCCAGATCAGTGAACGCGACCGCACCCTCGCGGCGTTCCTGAAATCCCAGAACAAACGCATCGATCTGCTCAGCCAGGTGATCGCCATCACCGTGCTTGGGCAGATCGGCGAGCCGCAGCCGGTGATCATCTCGGAAGGCGGCATCGACTTCCAGTATCCGACCGCTATCGCTGAAGGCACTCACTTGTCGGTGAAACTGGTGTTGATGCCACAAGCCCTCGGCCTGTTGCTTCGGGCGCGCGTCACCCATTGCGACCGCAAGGGCGGCGGCTTCGACATCGGCACCGAGTTCGAACGCCCGACCGATGCCCAGCGCCAACTGCTGGCCCGCTACATTCTGCAAAAGCAGGCCCAGGAACGACGCCTGGCCCGCGAAAACGAATCAGGCAATTAATTTAAGGAAGAACCGTGACCCTCATCTACGGCCATCGCGGCGCCAAGGGCGAAGCACCGGAAAACACGCTGAACAGCTTTCAGCAATGCCTCAAGCACGGCGTGCGCCGTTGCGAACTGGACCTGCACCTGTCCATGGACGGCGAGCTGATGGTCATCCACGACCCGACGCTCAAGCGCACCACCGACCGACGCGGCAAGGTGGTCGAGCACACGGCCGCCGAGCTGGTGACCTACGATGCGCGCAAGGGCGGACCGGGCTGGATCAAGCCGTGCCCTATTCCTACGCTGGAAGAGCTGTTCGAGAAATGCGATTTCGAACACTGGCAGCTGGAAGTCAAAAGCGCTTCACGCACCCGCGCCGCGACCACCGTCCTGGCGATTCGTGAAATGGCTGTACGTCATGGCCTGCTCGACAAGGTGACCATCACTTCAAGCTCGCGCGAAGTACTGAAAGCCGCGCTGGACCTGGTGCCGGACGTGTCTCGCGGATTGGTAGCCGAGTACGCCTGGCTCGACCCGTTGAAGGTCGCGGCAAGCTATGGCTGTGAGATTCTGGCGCTGAACTGGACCCTGTGCACGCCGGAGCGCCTGGAGAAGGCACAGCGACAGGGGTTGCATGTGTCGGTGTGGACAGTCAACGAGCCCGCGCTGATGCGCAGACTCGCCGACTTCGGCGTTGACAGCCTGATTACAGACTTTCCCGGTTTGGCCACCGCCACGCTCGAGAATTGCTGAAATCGGTCTCCCCGGCCGGCTCAGGCCACCGGCCGGAGCCGCTCAAAAAAGCCGGTTGAGGCCATCGTACGCCGCTACCCGATAGGCTTCGGCCATGGTCGGGTAGTTGAACGTGGTGTTGACGAAGTACTTCAGCGTATTCAGCTCGCCCGGCTGGTTCATGATCGCCTGACCGATGTGCACGATCTCCGACGCCTGATAACCGAAGCAGTGCACGCCCAGCACTTCCAGCGTTTCGCGGTGGAACAGGATCTTCAGCATGCCCTGAGGCTCGCCGGCGATCTGCGCACGCGCCATGCCCTTGAAGAACGCCTTGCCCACTTCGTACGGCACTTTGGCCTGAGTCAGCTCCTGCTCGTTCTTGCCGATCGAGCTGATCTCCGGAATGGTGTAGATGCCGGTTGGTACGTCGTTGACGAAGCGCCAGCTGCCATTGTCGACGATGCTGCCAGCGGCCGAACGGCCCTGGTCGTGTGCGGCACTGGCCAGGCTCGGCCAGCCGATCACGTCACCGGCGCCGTAAATGTTCGGTACGCAGGTGCGGTAGGCTTCGTCGACTTCGATCTGGCCACGGCTGTTGACCTTGACGCCGATGTTTTCCAGACCCAACTGATCGGTGTTGCCGGTACGACCGTTGCACCAGAGCAAGGCGTCGGCCTTGATCTTCTTGCCGGACTTGAGGTGCAGGATCACGCCGTTGTCCACGCCTTCGACGCGGTCGTAGTCTTCGTTGTGGCGAACCGTGATGTTGTTGTTGCTGAAGTGGTAGCTCAGCGCCTGGGAGATTTCCGAGTCGAGGAAGCTCAACAACTGACCGCGGTTGTCCACCAGCTCAACCAGTACGCCCAGACCACTGAAGATCGACGCGTATTCGCAACCGATCACGCCGGCGCCGTAAACGATGAGTTTGCGCGGGGTGTGGCCGAGGCTGAGGATGGTGTCGCTATCGTAGATACGCGGGTGATGGAAATCGATGTCCGCCGGGCGATAAGGACGCGAGCCGGTGGCGATGATGATGTGCTTGGCCACCAGTTTTTCAACTACACCGTTGGCGCAGACCACTTCGATGGTTTGCTCGTCGGCGAAGCTGCCGGTGCCGAAGAACACGTCGACGCGGTTACGGGCGTAGTAGCCGGTGCGCGAAGCGACTTGTTTGGAAATAACTTTCTCGGCGCTTTTCAGCACGTCCGGGAACGAGAACCAGCGCGGCTCACCAATGGCCCGGAACATCGGGTTGGTGTTGAACTGCATGATCTGCCGGACGGAGTGACGCAGTGCCTTGGACGGGATGGTGCCCAGGTGGGTGCAGTTGCCGCCAACCTGGCGACGACTATCGACCATCGCCACCTTGCGCCCTGCTTTGGCGGCGTTCATTGCCGCGCCTTCTCCCGCCGGGCCGGAACCCAGCACCACCACGTCGTAGTTGTAGACAGCCATGCATACTCCTCAGAACAGGCCGCGGCGCTCTCGGCACCTGCGGCTAAATCACGCCGATCTGCGGCGTGAAGGAACAATTTGGGGCCAGTGCAGAACCCGGACACAGTCTATAGAAGCGTCAACGCCGCGCACATTAACCCTTGGTCGCGTCGTAGGCTACTTTTGCCTGCACTACAACGCCAGTTTTCAATGCGCGAATCACCGTAATCATTCGGTTTTGCCGCCACTGAGACGCTCAAAAGCCTGATTGGTACGTATGACGAAACCTGTATCGGCACGAATCACAAAGAATGCACCTATGTTGTGGGTTTCGGCATAGTCCCAACCCCGTTCAGGACCGAGAATCAGCAACAGCGTCGATAGGCCATCGGCCATCAACGCTGAAGGATGAATGACCGTGACTGACGCCAGGGTGTGTGAGACCGGCGTACCGGTGTGAGCATCGAAGGTGTGGGAATAACGCCGACCGTCCTGCAGAAAATAGTTGCGATAGTCGCCTGAAGTGGACACGCCGTAGCCGTCGACCGCGATGATGCGTTCTGCAACTTGTTGATCGTCTCGGGGTTGTTCAAGCGCGATGCGCCACGGCGAGCCATCAAGTTTCTTGCCGGCAGCCTTGAGCTCTCCAGTGGCTTCGGCGAGGTAGTTGTGAATGCCCATCGCGTCGAGTTTTGCGGCAATCGTATCGACGGCGTAGCCGGCGGCGATGCTATTGAAGTCGACTTCGACGGCGGCGTCCTTGCACAACTGTTCGCCTTCGATGCGCAGATGCTGATAACCGACTCGCTGCCGCACCTCGGCAAGCGCTTGGGCATTGGGCACTTTTTCTTCACGCGCCCGGGGGCCGAATCCCCAGAGATTGAGCAGTGGCTCCACGGTCAGGTCGTAGGATCCTTCGCTTTGCTCTGACAGTTGCTCACCAACGCGGATCAATTTGAGGATGGACGCGGGCATTTTCTGACAGCGATTGGCGGGCAGATCGTTGAAGCGTTCGATGTCCGAATCGCTGCGATAGGTAGACATTTGCTTGTCGACCTCGGCGAGGATCTTCTCCACCTCGCTGCGCACCTGTGCGGGCGCGGGCAGATTGGCATGGCGCACGTATTTGATTGAATAAGTGCTGCCCATAGTCGGGCCGCCGACGCTTTCCATGGAATCGCCATTGCCGCAGCCAGCCAAAACACCAGCCAGCATCACAACCACCTTCCAACGTCCAGTTAACAAATCTTCATCTCCCAGTAAAAGCACGCCAGCCATTATGGGACACACGCGAAACGCTTTCTTACAAGATTTAAAAAGTGAGTATCCAGACATGTCCTCCACGACCGGCAAAGGCAAAGCGATTTTTCGCGTTGTCAGCGGCAACTTTCTCGAGATGTTCGACTTCATGGTCTACGGCTTTTACGCCACAGCCATCGCCAAAACCTTCTTCCCCGCCGACAGCGCTTTCGCTTCCCTGATGCTGTCGCTGGCCACCTTCGGTGCCGGCTTCCTGATGCGCCCGTTGGGGGCGATTTTCCTCGGCGCCTACATCGACCGTCATGGCCGCCGCAAAGGCTTGATCATCACCCTCGCGATGATGGCGGCCGGCACGGTGCTGATTGCCTGCGTGCCGGGTTACGCCACGCTGGGCGTGGCCGCGCCGCTGATCGTGCTGTTCGGCCGATTGCTGCAAGGCTTCTCTGCCGGCGTGGAACTGGGCGGTGTGTCGGTTTATCTCGCGGAGATTTCCACACCGGGGCGCAAAGGGTTCTTCGTCAGTTGGCAGTCTGCCAGTCAGCAAGCGGCGGTGGTGTTTGCCGGCCTGCTGGGGGTGGGTTTGAACCACTGGCTCAGCCCGGAAGAAATGGGTGAATGGGGGTGGCGCGTGCCGTTCCTGATCGGCTGCATGATCGTGCCGGTGATCTTCGTGATTCGCCGTTCGCTGGAAGAAACGCCTGAGTTCCAGGCACGAAAACACCGCCCTACCCTGCGGGAAATCGTCCACTCGATCGGTCAGAACTTTGGCATTGTCATCGCCGGCATGGCGTTGGTGGTGATGACCACGGTGTCGTTCTACCTGATCACCGCCTACACCCCGACCTTCGGCAAGGCCGAACTGCACCTGTCGGATCTGGATGCGTTGCTGGTGACGGTCTGTATCGGCCTGTCGAACTTTTTCTGGCTGCCGGTGATGGGCGCTGTGTCCGACAGGATCGGGCGAAAACCCCTGCTTCTCGCGGCGACCATTCTGGCGATTCTCACCGCTTACCCAGCCCTGTCGTGGCTGGTGGCGAACCCGAGCTTCAGCCATTTGCTGATCGTCGAGTTGTGGTTGTCGTTCCTGTATGGCTCGTACAACGGCGCCATGGTCGTGGCGCTGACCGAGATCATGCCGGTGGAAGTTCGTACGACCGGCTTCTCGTTGGCCTACAGCCTGGCGACGGCAACCTTCGGCGGGTTTACGCCGGCAGCCTGTACGTACCTGATTCATGTGCTGGATAACAAGGCTGCGCCGGGGATCTGGCTCAGCGGCGCGGCAGTGCTGGGGTTGATTGCGACGCTGGTGTTGTTCCGTGGTAACCGGCATGAGTTGCGGACGGCGCAGGCGGCGGTGGTTGGCGGCGTCTGACAGACCGCCTTCGCGGGCAAGCCTCGCTCCTACATTGGGTCTGTGTCGCTCACAAGCCCCCTGTGGGAGCTAGCCTGCTAGCGATGAGGCCCGACCTGGCGACACGGCTCAAAAGCCCCCACAAACAAAAACGCCCCGACCAAAGTCGGGGCGTTTTCATATGCAGCTAAGGCTTAGCGCGGGAATGCTGGCGGGTTTACACCGGCCATGTCTTCCATCACGCGAACCACCTGGCAGCTGTAACCGAATTCGTTGTCGTACCAAACGTACAGAACAACGCGGTTGTCTTGGGTGATGGTTGCTTCAGCGTCCACAACGCCTGCGTGGCGCGAGCCAACGAAGTCGGTGGAAACCACTTCCTGCGAATTGACGAAGTCGATTTGCTTGTGCAGATCGGAGTGCAGCGCCATGTAGCGCAGGTACTCGTTCATCTCTTCACGGGTGGCGGCTTTCTCAAGGTTCAGGTTGAGAATGGCCATCGACACGTTTGGCGTCGGAACACGGATCGCGTTACCGGTCAGCTTGCCGGCCAGCTCAGGCAATGCCTTGGCAGCAGCGGTGGCAGCACCGGTCTCGGTGATCACCATGTTCAACGCGGCGCTACGGCCACGGCGATCGCCCTTGTGGAAGTTGTCGATCAGGTTCTGGTCGTTGGTGTACGAGTGAACCGTTTCAACGTGACCGTTGACGATGCCGAACTTGTCGTTGACAGCCTTCAGCACCGGCACGATGGCGTTGGTGGTGCAGGAAGCAGCCGAAACGATCTTGTCGTCAGCGGTGATTTCACCGTGGTTGATGCCGTGAACGATGTTCTTCAGCTTGCCTTTGCCAGGCGCGGTCAGAACAACGCGGTCGATACCCGGGCAGGCCAAGTGCTGACCCAGGCCATCGGCGTCACGCCATACACCGGTGTTGTCCACCAGCAGCGCGTCTTTGATGCCGTACTGGGTGTAATCCACTTCAGTCGGGTTCTTCGCGTAGATAACCTGAATCAGGTTGCCGTTGGCGGTGATGGTGTTGTTTTCTTCATCGATGGTGATGGTGCCGTTGAACGAACCATGTACCGAATCGCGGCGCAGCAGGCTGGCGCGCTTGGTCAGGTCGTTCTCGGCGCCCTTGCGCACCACGATGGCACGCAGACGCAGGCCGTCGCCGCCACCGGTTTTTTCGATCAGGATGCGCGCCAGCAGACGGCCGATACGACCGAAGCCGTACAGCACAACGTCGGTGCCTTTGCGAGCGGAGGCGTTTTGCTGGCCAACCACTTCAGCCATTTCTTCACGGACGAACTGCTCGGCAGTACGGCCATTGCCTTCGACGCGGAATTTGTACGCCAACTTGCCCAAATCTACCGAAGCAGCGCCGAGCTTGAGCTCGCTCATGGCTTTCAGCAGAGGGAATGTTTCGTGGACGGAGAGTTCGCTATCGTCGGAAGAACGATGGCGAGCAAAGCGGTGAGCTTTGAGAATCGCGATGACAGACTGGTTGATCAGGCTGCGGCCATAGATCGAGCTCACCACGTTGTTATTGCGGTAGAGCTGACCGATAAGCGGAATCATCGCTTCTGCGAGTGCTTCACGGTCGATCCATTCACCAAGACACTGGTCGGGCTTCTGAGTCACGGGAACCTTCCACATGTAGGGGCAGAAAAAAGGGGCTACATTATGCCGCCGAGTGTCTCTCGTAGCAATGCGCGCCTGTCGTGCGATCCGTAACAATTTCTTCTTCAAAAAAATTAAGCACCGCCGAAGCCCAGTAAAACCGCGGCTTTCAGCGAAGTCAATTTTTTGGAGAGATCGCTGTCTTGTCCGTAACCCTCCGTAACACTCGGTCATTTTGCCACTACATAATCAGTAATTTTCAGCAAAAAACCGGCGTTTTTTGTCTTTACCACTACATTTCGCCAAACCTGCGTAATAGACACAGTCAGCAACTGACAGGCGGCACCCGGGGCCGCTACAATTACCGACTTTGTCGCAACGCTTGGAGCTCAACCTTCCGTGCCCGTTCTGCGTCTACCGCTTCTCCCTGCCGCGGCAGGTAAACAGCACTGGGGCAACCTGCCCGGTGCAGCCCTGAGCCTGGCCATTGCCGAGGCTGCCAGCGCTGCCAAGCGCTTTACCCTGCTACTGACCGCCGACAGCCAAAGTGCCGAGCGGCTGGAGCAGGAGCTGGGTTTCTTCGCCCCGGATTTGCCGGTGCTGCATTTCCCGGACTGGGAAACCCTGCCCTACGATCTGTTTTCGCCACACCAGGACATCATTTCCCAGCGCATCGCTGCTCTATATAGATTGCCGGAGTTGAGCCATGGCGTGCTGGTGGTGCCGATCACCACGGCCCTGCACCGCCTGGCGCCGACCAAATTCCTGCTCGGCAGCAGCCTGGTACTGGACGTTGGCCAGAAGCTCGACGTCGAACAAATGCGCACCCGGCTTGAGGCCAGCGGTTATCGCTACGTCGACACGGTGTACGAGCACGGCGAATTCACCGTCCGCGGCTCGCTGATCGATCTGTTCCCGATGGGCAGCAAACTGCCCTTCCGGATTGACCTGTTCGATGACGAAATCGAGACGCTGCGTACCTTCGATCCGGAAAACCAGCGCTCCATCGATAAAGTCGACACCGTCCGCTTGCTGCCTGCACGGGAATTCCCGCTGCAGAAAGATGCGGTCACCCGTTTCAAGGCACGCTTCCGTGAGCGCTTCGATGTCGATTTCCGCCGTTGCCCGATCTTTCAGGACTTAAGCAGTGGGATTACACCGGCGGGTATCGAGTACTACTTGCCGCTGTTCTTCGACGAAACCTCGACCCTGTTCGATTACCTGCCACAGGACACCCAGGTGTTTTCCCTGCCGGGCATCGAGCAGGCGGCGGAAAATTTCTGGAACGACGTGCGCAATCGTTATGAAGAGCGCCGCGTCGATCCGTCCCGTCCTTTATTACCGCCAGCCGAATTGTTCCTGCCGGTGGAGGACTGCTTCGCACGCCTGAAGAACTGGCCGCGCGTCGTCGCCAGTCAACAGGACGTTGAAACCGGTGTCGGCCGCGAGCGCTTCCCGGCCCGAGAACTGCCGAACCTGGCCATCGAAGCCAAAGCCACTCAACCGCTGGCCGCGCTGGCCGGTTTCCTCGACGAGTTCCCTGGTCGCGTGCTGTTCACCGCCGAATCTGCGGGCCGCCGTGAAGTGCTGCTGGAACTGCTGGAACGCCTGAAGCTGCGACCGAAAACCGTCGACAGCTGGCCCGACTTTGTCGCGAGCAAGGAGCGCCTGGCGATCACCATCGCACCGCTCGACGAAGGCCTGGTGCTCGACGATCCGGCCCTGGCACTGGTCGCCGAAAGTCCGTTGTTCGGTCAGCGCGTGATGCAGCGTCGTCGCCGTGAAAAACGCGCCGACGCCAACAACGACGCCGTGATCAAAAACCTCACCGAACTGCGCGAAGGCGCGCCGGTGGTGCACATCGATCACGGCGTTGGCCGCTACCTGGGCCTGGCGACGCTGGAAATCGACGATCAAGCCGCCGAGTTCCTGACCCTGCAATACGCAGAAGGCGCCAAACTGTACGTGCCGGTGGCCAACCTGCACCTGATCGCCCGCTACACCGGCAGCGACGATGCCCTGGCCCCATTGCACCGTCTCGGCTCGGAAACCTGGCAGAAAGCCAAACGCAAAGCCGCCGAACAGGTGCGCGATGTGGCGGCGGAATTGCTCGACATCTATGCCCGCCGCGCTGCTCGCGAAGGTTATGCCTTCGAAGATCCGAAAGCCGATTACGCAACTTTCAGCGCCGGGTTCCCGTTCGAAGAAACCCCGGACCAGCAAACCACCATCGAAGCCGTGCGCGCCGACATGCTCGCGCCAAAACCGATGGACCGCCTGGTCTGCGGCGATGTCGGTTTCGGCAAGACCGAAGTGGCGATGCGCGCAGCGTTCATTGCGGTGCACGGTGGTCGTCAGGTGGCGATCCTGGTGCCGACCACCCTGCTCGCCCAACAGCACTACAACAGTTTCCGCGACCGCTTTGCCGACTGGCCGGTGACTGTGGAAGTGATGAGCCGCTTCAAGTCGACCAAGGAAGTGAATGCCGCCGTCGCCGACCTTGCCGAAGGCAAGATCGACATCGTCATCGGCACGCACAAGCTGCTGCAAGACGACGTAAAAATCAAAAACCTCGGACTGGTGATCATCGACGAAGAACACCGTTTCGGTGTCCGTCAGAAAGAACAGCTCAAGGCACTGCGCAGCGAAGTCGACATCCTCACGCTAACCGCCACGCCGATTCCGCGCACGCTGAACATGGCAGTGTCCGGCATGCGTGACCTGTCGATCATCGCCACGCCGCCGGCCCGTCGCCTGTCGGTGCGGACGTTCGTCATGGAGCAGAACAAGAGCACGGTCAAAGAGGCGTTGCTGCGGGAGCTGCTGCGTGGCGGCCAGGTCTACTACCTGCACAACGACGTGAAGACCATCGAGAAATGCGCCGCCGACCTCGCCGAGCTGGTGCCGGAAGCGCGGATCGGCATCGGCCACGGGCAGATGCGCGAGCGCGAACTCGAACAGGTGATGAGCGACTTCTACCACAAGCGCTTCAACGTGCTGATCGCCTCGACCATCATCGAGACCGGCATCGACGTGCCGAGCGCCAACACCATCATCATCGAGCGCGCCGACAAATTCGGCCTGGCGCAGTTGCACCAGTTGCGTGGCCGCGTCGGTCGCAGTCACCACCAGGCCTATGCTTATCTGCTGACACCGCCGCGCCAGCAAATCACCCCGGACGCAGAAAAGCGCCTGGAAGCGATCGCCAATACCCAGGACCTCGGTGCGGGCTTCGTGCTCGCCACCAACGACCTGGAAATCCGTGGCGCCGGCGAACTGCTGGGCGACGGCCAGAGCGGGCAGATCCAGGCGGTCGGCTTCACCCTGTACATGGAGATGCTCGAGCGTGCGGTGAAGTCGATCCGCAAGGGCGAACAACCGAATCTCGATCAGCCGTTGGGCGGTGGCCCGGAAGTCAATTTGCGTGTTCCGGCGCTGATTCCCGAAGACTATCTGCCGGATGTCCACGCGCGGCTAATTCTCTACAAACGCATTGCCTCGGCCACCGATGAGGATGGTCTCAAGGACCTGCAAGTGGAGATGATCGACCGTTTCGGCCTGCTGCCGGAGCCGACCAAGAACCTGATGCGCATCACGGGGCTGAAGCTGCAAGCCGAAGTGCTGGGCATCAAGAAAGTCGACGGCGGCCCGCAAGGCGGCCGGATCGAGTTCGCGGCGCAGACACCGGTCGATCCACTGACCCTGATCAAACTCATTCAGGGCCAGCCTAAACGCTACAAATTCGAAGGGGCCACGATGTTTAAATTCATGGTCCCGATGGAGCGCCCGGAAGAGCGCTTTAATACTGTAGAGGCATTGCTTGAATGCCTCATTCCGAAAACTGCTTGAAGGACGCCGCATGCGCCTGTTTCGTTTACTGACTTTGCTGACCACCCTGGTCGCCCCAACGGCGTTTGCCGATGACCTGTATCAGATCGAAATGATTCTGGTCCGGCAAAACGCCGTGCCCGCCATCGTCAGCCGCGCCGCGCCGGAAGACTGGGCCGCCGGCGCCCAGCAAATCCGCCCCGAGAGCCTGCGTACGCCGAGCCTGAATGGCGAAGTGGAAAAACTCACCGCCAGCAATGAATACACGGTGTTGCTGCACAAGGCCTGGCAGCAAAATCTCGGCGAAGAAGCCAGCAAAGTTGCGGTCAGCGACGGCAAGGAACAGTTTGGCCAGTTCCCGATCGAGGGCACGCTGAACCTGAAACTGGGGCGCTTCACCGACGTTGACGCCGACTTCTGGGTCAACCAGATCGACGCCAACGGCATGGTGACCGCCAGCGAACGCCTCAAACAAGAAAGCCACACCAAGAACGGCCAGTTGAACTTCCTCGACAACGGTCACCTCGGCCTGCTGATCAAGATCACCTCGCTCACCGCCCCTGCGCCTCGGCCAGTCCCCGAACAAATTCCGGACTGATTGAAGTCCCTATGCCCGCGACCCTGAGCAAACCCCTGGCACCTTCATGGGTCAGTCGATTCAAGGAACAAAGCCTGGAGCGCGGCCGCCGCTATGCGCTGGAGAACCGCGTCAGGATCGTGGAAGTCGGCGACGCAACCATTACTGCCGCGTGCGAAGGTTCTGGCGGTAACGTATACCGTCAGACCATTCGCCTGCGCGAGTCAGCCAAAAGCACCCTGCTGATGGTCGATGCCACGTGTACATGCCCGGTCCGCAGCAACTGCAAACATTGCGCAGCCGTGCTGTTGAAGGTGCAGGAAACCCTCGCCTACCCCGCCGCTGCTCAAGACGCCGAATTGCTGGAAAAACTCCAGGCCGTACTGGAAAACCGCAGCCCGAAAGCACCGCCACAAGTGCTGGCGGACAACGTGCAACCGGTGCCGCGCCTGTGGCTGGCGAGCATTGAGTTCAGCGCCTTCGAGCCGCGCAACGGCAAGATGCAGCGTTACATCCAGCATCGCGCGGCGTTGTCCTTCAGCTATCTGGATGAATACGTTTGCGGGCAGAAAAACGCCGACATCCTGATACGTCAGGAGGCGCAGACATTACGGATAAAACGCCACCCGGAAGTCGAACAGGCCTACAGGGAACAGTTACGAATCCTTGGCTTCAAGATCGCCACCCGGCAAAGTAAAGCCTTGCCGGAAAGTGCCGGCGAACTCTATGAAATGGTCAATGACAGTGCCTGGCTGACCTTCACGCTCAATGAGTTGCCGAAGCTGCGCACCCAAGGCTGGGAGTTGCAGATCGACGAGGATTTCGGTTTCGACCTGACCGCCGTGGACGACTGGTACGCCACCGTCGAACAGGCGCCGGAGCGCGACTGGTTTGATCTGGAACTGGGGATCATCGTCAATGGTGAGCGGTTGAGTCTGCTGCCCATCCTGTTGAACCTGATGCGCTCCCACACCGAGATCCTCAACCCGGAACGCCTCGCACGGCGTCGCGACGATGAATTGATTTTGGTGAACATCCCCCATCGCCCGAACTCCGAGCATGGGCCGTTGCAAGTCGCCCTGCCCTTTGGCCGATTGAAACCGGTGCTGGCGACCCTCGGCGAGTTCTATCTGCAAGAGCCCGGCGAAACCACGCTGCGCCTGAGCAAGGCCGACGCGACGCGCCTGAATCCGCTGGAAGACCTGCCGCTGCTCTGGGAAGGTGGCGAACAGATGCGCAGCTTTGCCCAGCGTCTGCGGGACATCAAGGACTACACCGCGACAGCACCGGAAGGCTTGAACGCGACCTTGCGCCCCTATCAGCTGGAAGGCTTGAGCTGGATGCAGTCGCTGCGGCAACTGGAGGTTGGCGGGATTCTCGCGGATGACATGGGCCTGGGCAAAACCCTACAAACCCTGGCGCATGTTCTCAGTGAGAAAAACGCCGGGCGCCTCGATCGTCCGTGCATGGTGGTGATGCCCACCAGCCTGATTCCCAACTGGCTCGACGAAGCGGCGCACTTCACGCCGCAACTGAAAGTGCTGGCACTGTACGGCGCCAGTCGTAAAAAGCATTTTGACAGTCTGGCCGATTACGACCTGATCCTCACCACCTATGCGCTGCTGCCCAAGGACGTCGAACGCCTGGCCGCACAGCCACTGCACGTATTGGTGCTGGACGAAGCGCAATACATCAAGAACCCCAACAGCAAAGCCGCCCACGCCGCACGCGAGCTGAATGCACGCCAGCGTTTGTGCCTGAGCGGTACGCCACTGGAAAACCACCTGGGTGAGCTGTGGTCGCTGTTTCACTTCCTGCTGCCCGGCTGGCTCGGCGACGTGAAAAGCTTCAACCGCGATTACCGCGTGCCGATTGAAAAGCGCGCCAGCGAAGTACGACTTCAACACCTCAACGGCAGGATCAAACCGTTCCTGCTGCGCAGGACAAAAGAGCAGGTAGCGACGGAGTTGCCGCCGAAAACTGAAATCATCCATTGGGTCGAACTCAACGAAGCCCAGCGCGATGTGTACGAAACCATGCGCTTGGCGATGGACAAGAAAGTCCGCGACGAAATCACCCGCAAAGGCGTGGCACGCAGCCAGATCATCATCCTTGAGGCGTTGCTGAAGCTGCGTCAGGTCTGCTGCGACTTGCGTCTGGTCAACGACGCAGCCCTGCCGACGCGCGGAAGCACCTCGGGCAAGCTCGACAGCCTGATGGAAATGCTTGAGGAGTTGTTCGAGGAAGGCCGACGGATTCTGCTGTTTTCGCAGTTCACTTCGATGCTGGCGTTAATCGAGGTCGAACTGAAGAAGCGCGGCGTGGAGTATGCGTTGCTGACCGGGCAGACTCGCGACCGACGCTCCCCGGTGAAAGACTTCCAGAGCGGCAAACGTCAGATCTTTCTGATCAGCTTGAAGGCAGGCGGTGTTGGCTTGAACCTGACGGAAGCGGACACGGTGATTCACTACGACCCGTGGTGGAACCCGGCGACGGAAAACCAGGCGACTGACCGCGCGTATCGCATCGGCCAGGAGAAACCGGTGTTCGTTTACAAGATGATTGCCCGGGGCACGGTGGAAGAGAAAATTCAGCACCTGCAGAAGGAAAAATCCGACTTGGCGGCAGGCGTGCTGGATGGGCGCAAGGCTGGGGACTGGAAGTTGCAGAGTGATGATATTGAGGCGTTGTTTGCGCCGCTGCCGGAGAAGATCGATAAGTAGCGGTGGCAGTTGAATCGCTATCGCTGGCAAGCCAGCTCCTACAAGGGATAACTCGATACCTGTAGGAGCGAGCGGTGCGGCGACCCGACTTGCCCGCGAAGGGAGCGACTCGGCCTAAAGGCTATCTCAGCCCTTCAACACCCGCGCCAATGTCGACTTCACCTTACCCATTCCGTCATGCAACGCCTGCTCGATCTCGGCCATGGTAATCACAGCTGTCGACTTGCCCGCCGCCGGGTTCACCACCAACGCCAGGCACGCGTAATCCAGCTCCAGCTCACGCGCCAATGCCGCTTCCGGCATGCCGGTCATGCCGACGATGTCGCAACCGTCGCGCTCCAGACGCGCAATTTCCGCCACCGTTTCCAGGCGTGGCCCCTGCGTGCAGGCATACACGCCATGACTGCTGTAGCCAACGCCTTCAGCCGCCAATGCCGCGATCAATTGCTCGCGCAGCGGTTCGCTGTAGGGATAGCTGAAGTCGATGTGGGTGACCTGTTCCAGGTCATCGGCAAAATAGGTGTGTTCGCGACCGCTGGTGTAATCGATCAGTTGATGCGGCACGCAGAAATGCCCGGTGCCCATCGCAGCATGAATTCCGCCGACAGCGTTGACCGCAAGAATCGCTTCGGCACCAGCCTGCTTTAGCGCCCAGAGGTTGGCGCGGTAGTTCACCTGATGCGGCGGGAAACGGTGCGGGTGACCATGACGCGCGAGGAACAGCACTTCCTTGCCGGCGTACTCACCGATCTGCACCTCGGCCGAAGGCGTGCCGTAAGGGGTGTCCACCGCCAGTGACTGACGGATGCTCAGGCCTTCCAGTTGAGTCAGGCCGGTGCCACCGATAATCGCGTAAACCGTCATAACGTAAAGTCCTTATTCAATCAGTTGAGCGTCTTTGAGCGCACCAATGGCCGTCAGCCAGCGCGGGTCTTGACGGTATTCAGTGCTGGCATACGACTGGCCGCGCATCCGCGCAATGCGCTCGGACGGCTTGACCTTCAGACGCTGGGCGGCACTCAGCGCGAGCTCCGCAGCGGCGCGGTCGTTGCACACCAGGCCCATGTCGCAACCAGCGCTCAGCGCGGCTTCGATACGGCTGGCAGCATCACCGACCACGTGAGCGCCGGCCATCGACAGGTCATCGCTGAAGATCACACCGTCGAACTGCAACTCGCCGCGCAGGATGTCCTGCAACCAGCGGCGGGAGAAGCCGGCCGGCTGGGAATCGACTTGTGGATAAATGACATGGGCCGGCATGACGGCGGCCAGTTGCTTGCTCAATTTGGCAAACGGCACCAGGTCGTTGGCGCGGATCTCGTCGAGGCTGCGCTCGTCATTCGGGATCGCGACGTGGGAATCGGCCTCCGCCCAGCCGTGGCCAGGGAAGTGCTTACCGGTGGCGGCCATGCCGGCGCTGTTCATGCCACGGATAAATGCACCTGCCAGCAGCGCGGCGCGTTCCGGGTCACCTTCGAACGAACGGGTACCGACCACGGCGCTGCGCTGGTAATCCAGGTCCAGAACCGGGGCAAAGCTCAGGTCGAGGCCGACGGCCAACACTTCGGTCGCCATGATCCAGCCGCACTGCTCGGCCAGGTATTCGGCGTTCAGGTTGTCGGCAATGGCGCGCATGGCCGGCAGTCGCACGAAGCCCTGACGCAGGCGCTGCACCCGCCCGCCCTCCTGATCCACTGCCAGCAGCAGATCGGGTCGAACGGCGCGGATGGCGGCGCTCAGTTCGCGCACCTGACGCGGGTGTTCGATGTTGCGGGCAAAAATGATCAGGCCGCCCACTTCCGGTTGGCGTAACAATTGGCGATCTTCAGCCGTCAGCCAGGTACCGGCGACGTCCACCATCAACGAGCCTTGCAGGCCAGCAGTCATAGAGATTCCTTGATAACGATAAACCCGGCTCGCACGCGTTCGCCGCTGCGGACTTTGCCCGGCAGGTCGGCGATATCTATGGGGAGCGGGTTCAGAACGAGAGTCGGCATGGGCGGCTAGCTTAGCGGATGTCAGCTGCCGCGCCCACCCGTGCGCGGTTAAACCTTGGCGGCAACCTGTGTCGATTTGCTGCGCGGACGCAATTGCGCAGTGGCCATGGCCGAGTCGGTCACGCCGGTTTCGGCGCGCATGCCGGCGGCCAGGAACGGCACCATCAGGCGCATCACTTGCTCAATGGAGGTATTGACGCCGAAATCGGTCTCGGCAATCGCGCGCAAGGCCTTGATACCGGACATGCTGAACGCCGCAGCACCCAACATGAAGTGCACGCGCCAGAACAGCTCGATCGGCGGAATGCGTGGCGCGGCTTCGTTGACCAGCATCATGTAGCGACGGAATACCTTGCCGTACATGTCTTCCAGATAACGACGCAGGTGACCCTGGCTCTGACTGAACGCCAGTCCCAGCAAACGCATGAAAATCGAGAGATCGTTGCCGCTGCGTGGCTGTACCACCAGGGCTTGCTCGACGAGGATTTCGAGCAGTTCTTCAAGTGTCGGCTTGTTCTCGGGCTTGGCCTGACGCCGCTCCAGCTCTTTATCAAGGCTTAAACAGAACGGCCCGAGAAAGCGCGAGAAGACGGCTTGAATCAGCGCCTTCTTCGACCCGAAGTGATAGTTCACCGCCGCCAGATTGACACCGGCCTTGCTGGTGATCAGACGCAACGAGGTTTCTGCGAAACCTTTTTCCGCGAACAACTGCTCGGCAGCATCAAGAATGCGTTCAACGGTTTCCGACTGGGCCATGGCTACTCCGCCTGACAAACACTTGTTTGAAACATACGTTTCAGTCCAGGCCTTGTCAAGTCTGGCGGTTCGTTTTGGGAATGGCCGGTCAGCTATTTAACCATACAACGACGACGCTTTAATCAGCCGGCTGATCGACCGTCTGGCGGCCGGTAAAAAAAGGGGCATTGCCAAGTCGCTTTCACTGTATATAATCCCAGTCACTGTATAAAAAGACAGAGCGATCAATATGCTAAAGCTGACGCCACGCCAAGCCGAGATTCTGGCCTTCATCAAACGCTGCCTGGAAGACAACGGCTACCCGCCGACCCGCGCGGAAATCGCTCAGGAACTGGGTTTCAAGTCGCCCAACGCAGCGGAAGAACACCTCAAGGCGCTGGCTCGCAAGGGTGCGATCGAGATGACGCCGGGCGCATCCCGCGGCATCCGCATCCCTGGTTTCGAAGCCAAGGCCGACGAATCCACCCTGCCCATCATTGGCCGAGTGGCTGCCGGTGCACCGATCCTTGCCCAGCAGCACATCGAAGAATCCTGCAACATCAACCCTGCCTTTTTCCATCCTCGCGCTGACTATTTACTGCGCGTTCATGGCATGAGCATGAAGGACGTGGGCATTTTCGACGGCGACCTGCTGGCTGTCCATACCACCCGTGAGGCCCGCAACGGCCAGATCGTGGTGGCGCGGATCGGCGACGAAGTAACGGTCAAACGCTTCAAGCGTGATGGCAGCAAAGTCTGGTTGATTGCAGAAAACCCTGAATTCGCCCCTATCGAAGTGAACCTGAAAGATCAGGAACTGGTGATCGAAGGCTTGAGTGTCGGCGTCATTCGCCGCTAAAGGAGGCTTTATGCAGTTCCCACACACATCACAGCAAGCCCAACTGCCGTTGTTCGAGGCGTTCATGGTGCAGCCGATGGCACCGATTCTGAAGGATGTGGTCGAGTCGCCCTGGAGCGCCGAACCTGAAGTTTTCAGTGAGCTGTCATTGCGTGGTGCGGCCGGGAACTGCCTGAGCCTTCTGGCACCGATCCTCAGGGAACTGAGCGAGGATCAGGACGCGCGCTGGCTGACATTGATCGCCCCGCCGGCCAGCCTGACACAAACCTGGCTTCGAGACGCCGGCCTGAATCGTGAACGCATTCTGTTGCTGCAACCGCGTGGCACCCAGAGTGCACAACAGCTGACCTGCGAAGCGTTGCGCCTGGGTCGCAGCCACACGGTCGTCAGCTGGCTCAATCCACTGAGCACCACTTCACGGCAACAGTTGATCAGCGCCGCCCGGACCGGGGACGCACAAAGCCTGAACATTCGACTGGGTTAAACGAAGCACGCATTGAACTGCGCGGGGCTTCTCCAAGGATAGAGAAGCCGGTCTGTAGCGGTATCAGGAAAAAGCGACGAACGGGATCAATGAAGGACCCGTGAGCTCTCATCCGTATTGAAATCACCTTCAACCAAGCGGCCAGCCATCTGAACGCCGACGCTCAACATCGCCTTGGCGACTTCCACGTGTTGGCCCTGCAGGAACGCTTTGGCATCCTCAGAGAAATCCAAAGTAACCAGAGAACCCTCGTCCTCAGCCCTGCGCAGCTCGATTCGGCCGTCTGGTAACTCGACAATTTCTAGAAAGGACGTTGGCATAAAGGTCTGTTCTCCACGAAAGGCGGCGATTATATAGGCATCGGACAGGCTTCGCTCAGGATCTTGACCAGATGCCATTACGAAGAGACATTTCTCACAGCACTCATCCCTGAAACGGACAGCCCGTCGGACCCTCCGTTAAACACTCAATCCTTCAGCACTCGTTCAACCCTTCGCGAAAACGAATCGCCAGGCCTTTCAGGTTCTGACGCCAGCTCTCCAACTCCTCCCGACTCAGCTCTTCCGGCGAATCTTCTTCATCCAGATTAACGGCCAGGATCAGCGGCTGCGTTACGTCGCCCTTGGGTTTGTGCGGTGCACGCGGCGGCTGGAACAACGCAGCATGAGCCGACAGCAGCTTGGCCAGCCAGGTTTCCGGGTTTTGCGCCAACTCGACCATCTCGGCCATTTCGGGAATGGCAATGGCTTCCAGTACTTCCCGAGTCAGCAACATCTCCGCCCGAGGCGCATTGGCCTGAGGCAAGCGATAGAAACCGGCAATTTCATGGCACAGCCCCAGCAACGCACCGTACAAGTGAAACAACGCCGATTCGCGCCCGGCCTGAATCAGCGCCAGGGAGTTCATCGCCCGCCCCTCTTCAGCCCTGGCAAGCGCTTCCAGCGACAGGCCGGCGAAATAAATCTTCTGATTGGTACGGGTATAGAGTTCGTGGGCCATGACGGCAGCCTCCACAACGAAATAATTGCTTCACGCAGGTCAGACAGTGTCGTGGATCACCCAAGCACACCGCAAGCCCCAAACAAAAAGGCCGCATGAAAACCCGAGGGTTGTCATGCGGCCTTTTAATTACAGCGCTGTTTAAGCTTTGGCTGCTGGGCGCTTGTCTTCAACCGTCCATTTGCCGCCGTCGTAATACGCTTTCCAGCCAGTCGGCTTACCGTCGACTTCCGTCTGCACGTACTGCTCTTTGGTCTTGCGGCTGTAACGGATCACGGCAGGGAGACCGTCCGGGTCCTTTTTCGGCGCTTCACAGAGGAAGTGGTACTTCGGATCGATCTCATCCTTGTGCGGGATGATCTCCATGACCAGCGGCGCACGGGTCTCGCGGTTTTTCGGGAACTGGCTGGCGGCCAGGAACAGGCCGGAAGCCCCGTCACGCAGGATGTAGGTGTCGTTGACCTTTTCGCATTTCAGCTCAGGCATCTTCACCGGATCCATTTTCGGCGGCGCCGCATCACCGCTTTTCAGCAGTTTGCGGGTGTTCTTGCACGTTGCGTTGGTGCAACCGAAGAACTTGCCGAAACGGCCAGTCTTGAGCTGCATCTCGCTGCCACACTTGTCGCATTCCAGGCTCGGACCTTCGTAGCCCTTGATGCGGTAAGTGCCCTCTTCGATTTCGTAGCCGTCGCAATCCGGGTTGTTGCCGCAGATGTGCAGCTTGCGCTTCTCGTCGAGCAGGTAAGCGTCCATCGCCGTGCTGCAGATCGGGCAACGATGCTTGCCACGCAGCACCAGCGATTCCGATTCACCCTCGTCGTCCGCGGCGATTTCATCACCCGGCACCAGGTTGACGGTGGCCTTGCAGCGCTCTTTCGGCGGCAGGCTGTAACCCGAGCAACCGAGGAACACGCCGGTCGATGCGGTACGGATCTGCATCGGACGGCCACAGGTCAGGCACGGAATGTCGGTCATCACCGGCTGGTTGGCACGCATGCCGCTTTCCGGGCTTTCGGCCACTTCGAGCTTCTTCTTGAAGTCGCCGTAGAACTCGTCCAGCACGTTTTTCCAGTCTCGCTCGCCCTGGGCCACATCATCGAGATTCTCTTCCATACCGGCGGTGAAGCCGTAGTCCATGAGATTGGAGAAGCTCTCGGACAGGCGCTCGGTGACGATGTCACCCATCTTTTCCGAGTAGAAACGACGGTTGTGCAGCGCTACATAGCCGCGGTCCTGGATGGTCGAAATGATCGCCGCGTAGGTCGAAGGACGACCGATACCGCGTTTTTCCATTTCTTTCACCAGGCTCGCTTCCGAGTAACGCGCCGGCGGCTTGGTGAAGTGCTGGGTCGGATCAAGCTTGATCAGCTTCATCGCGTCGCCCTGGGCCATGTCCGGCAGTACGTCGTCATCGCCAGGCTTGGCAATTTGCGGCATGACGCGGGTGTAACCGTCGAACTTCAGGATACGGCCCTTGGCGCGCAGCTCGAAATCGCCGGCACCGACAGTGACCGTGGTCGACAGGTATTGCGCCGGCAGCATCTGGCAGGCGAGGAACTGGCGCCAGATCAGCTCGTAAAGCCGCTCTGCATCACGCTCCATGCCCGACAGCTTGCTTGGCTCGGTGTTGGCGTCAGACGGACGAATCGCTTCGTGAGCCTCTTGTGCGCCTTCCTTGCTGCTGTAGACGTTCGGGGTTTCCGGCAGGTACTTCTTGCCGAATTCGCCTTCAATATACGTACGCGCCATCGTCACGGCATCGGCCGAGAGGTTGGTGGAGTCGGTACGCATATAAGTGATGTAGCCGGCTTCGTACAAGCGCTGGGCCATCATCATGGTTTTCTTCACGCCGAAGCCCAGGCGGTTGCTCGCAGCCTGCTGCAGGGTGGACGTGATGAACGGTGCCGACGGCTTGCTGCTGGTCGGTTTGTCTTCGCGCTTGACGATGCTGTAGCTGGAAGCCTTGAGCTTCTCCAGCGCAGCCATGGCCTGGGCTTCGTTCAGCGGCTTGAACGCTTCGCCCTTCTCGCGAGCGACGTCGAAACGCACGGTAGCGCCCTTGGCGGTGCCAAGGTCAGCGTGGACTTCCCAGTACTCTTCCGGGATGAACGCGCGGATTTCACGCTCACGCTCCACCACCAGCTTCACGGCAACCGATTGCACGCGACCGGCGGACAGGCCACGGGCGATCTTGGCCCACAGTAGCGGCGAAACCATGTAACCCACCACGCGGTCGAGGAAACGACGCGCCTGCTGGGCGTTGACACGATCGATGTCCAGCTCGCCTGGTTTGGAGAAGGCTTCCTGAATCGCTTTCTTGGTGATTTCGTTGAACACCACGCGCTTGTAGCGGCTGTCATCACCACCGATGGCTTCGCGCAGGTGCCAGGCAATGGCTTCCCCCTCGCGATCCAAGTCGGTTGCGAGATAGATGGTGTCAGCATCCTTGGCGAGCCGGCGCAGCTCTTCGATAACCTTTTCCTTGCCCGGGAGGATCTCGTACTTGGCTTTCCAGCCATGATCGGGATCGACACCCATGCGCGAGACCAGCTGCTTGCGCGCTTTCTCTTTAGGCGAGAGCACCGGACCTTCACCCGCAGCGGCCTTGCCACGCTTGGCGGCTGGCTCTTTGCTGGCGCTAGCCGAACCGCTGGTGGGCAGGTCTCGGATATGGCCGATACTCGACTTCACCACGTATTGGTTACCCAGATACTTGTTGATGGTCTTGGCCTTAGCCGGGGATTCCACAATGACCAGCGATTTGCCCATGGATCAGAAAATTCCTGAATTCTAGAAGTGAAAGGCGGTTGGCGCCTGACGCGGCACCGCTATATATAGTGGCTACAAGGTGAGGTCAAGCGCAGGGTTCTGCGCGCTCTCAGCTTATGGCTTGGTAAAAAGGCTCGGTTCGGCTTGCACCAAAGCAAAGCGTGGCACCTGTTCACCGTCAACCTCGACCGACTCCAGGAACATGCTCAAGGGGCGCACCCAAAAGCCGTAATCGCCATACAGGGCTTGGTAGAAGACCACTTCTTCTTCCGTTTCCGAATGCCGCGCAATACTGAATACGCGGTACTGCGGACCTTTGTAATGTTGGTAGAGCCCAGGTTGTATCGGCATGGTTTGGCCCTCACTCAAATTTTTTCAAAATAAAAACAAAATAAATCCGGAAAAACAAAAACCGGGGCACTTGGCCCCGGCTTCCGTCAACGGAACGCTTAAACGCGTTCGAAGACGGTGGAGATGCCTTGGCCGAGACCAATGCACATGGTGGCTACCCCGAAGGTGCCGCCATTTTGCTTCATCACGTTCAGCAAAGTGCCGGAGATACGCGCACCGGAGCAACCGAACGGGTGACCCAGGGCGATCGCGCCGCCGTGCAGGTTAACCTTCTCGTTCATCTTGTCGAGCACTTTCAGATCTTTCAGCACTGGCAGGGCCTGTGCGGCGAAAGCTTCGTTGAGCTCGAAGAAGTCGATATCGTTGATGCCAAGGCCCGCGCGCTTCAGTGCTTTCTGTGTTGCCGGTACTGGACCATAGCCCATGATTGCCGGATCCACACCTGCCACTGCCATCGAACGAATCACCGCCAGAGGCTGGATACCCAGATCCTGTGCACGCTGCGCCGACATCACGATCATGCACGAAGCACCATCGGTGATTTGCGACGAAGTACCGGCTGTCACGGTGCCACCCTTCGGGTTAAACGCTGGCTTCAACGCAGCCAGGCTTTCCAGGGTAGTTTCCGGACGAATGGTTTCGTCGTAGTCGAACAGTTTCAGGAAACCGTTCTCGTCGTAGCCCTGCATCGGGATGATTTCGTCTTTGAACTTGCCTTCCACAGTCGCCTTGTGGGCGAGCTGGTGGGAGCGCACGCCGAAAGCGTCCTGCTGTTCGCGAGTGATGCCGTGCATTTTGCCCAGCATTTCAGCGGTCAGGCCCATCATGCCCGAGGCTTTCGCCGCGTACAGCGACATGTGCGGGTTCGGATCGACACCGTGCATCATGCTCACGTGGCCCATATGCTCGACGCCGCCGACGACGAATACGTCACCGTTGCCGGTCATGATCGCTTGCGCAGCAGTGTGCAGAGCGCTCATCGACGAGCCGCACAGGCGGCTGACGGTCTGGCCGGCAGCGGTGTGCGGGATCTGAGTCATCAGCGACGCCATGCGAGCGATGTTCCAGCCCTGCTCCAGGGTCTGGTTCACACAGCCCCAGATCACGTCTTCGACTTCGTTCGGGTCGACCTTGACGTTGCGTTCCAGCAATTTGCTGATCAGGTGTGCCGACATATCTTCAGCACGGGTGTTGCGGTGCATGCCGCCCTTGGAGCGGCCCATCGGAGTACGACCGAAGTCGACAATCACGACGTCTCTTGGATTCAAGCTCATAAAATTTCACTCTCGCTCAAAAGTTGGGACGCTTAACCGAAGAACCGTTGGCCGGTTTTGGCCATTTCACGCAGTTTTGCGGTCGGGTGGTACAGCGCGCCCAAATCAGCGTACTGGTCAGCCAGGGCAACGAACTCGGCAACACCGATCGAATCGATGTAGCGCAGCGCACCGCCACGGAATGGAGGGAAACCAATACCGTAGACCAGACCCATGTCGGCTTCGGCAGCGGTTTCGACGATGCCGTCTTCCAGGCAACGCACGGTTTCCAGGCACAGCGGGATCATCATCCAGTTGATGATGTCTTCGTCAGTCACTTCGCGCTGTTCAAAGACGATTGGCTTGAGCACTTCCAGTACCGACGGGTCGGCGACTTTCTTCTGCTTGCCCTTCTTGTCGGTCTCGTAGGCGTAGAAGCCCTTGCCATTCTTCTGGCCCAGGCGCTTGGCTTCGTAGAGCACGTCGACAGCCGAACGGCGGTCGTCTTTCATGCGGTCCGGGAAGCCTTCAGCCATTACGTCGCGACCGTGGTGGCCGGTGTCGATGCCGACCACGTCCATCAGGTACGCCGGGCCCATCGGCCAGCCGAATTTTTCCATGACCTTGTCGATACGGACGAAGTCCACACCGGCGCTGACCAGTTTGGCGAAGCCGCCGAAGTACGGGAACAGGACGCGGTTGACCAGGAAGCCCGGGCAGTCGTTGACGACGATCGGGTTCTTGCCCATTTTCTTGGCGTAGGCAACGGTAGTGGCAACGGCCAGCTCGCTGGACTTCTCGCCACGAATCACTTCAACCAGCGGCATCATGTGCACCGGGTTGAAGAAGTGCATGCCGACGAAGTTTTCCGGACGCTTGAGGGCTTTGGCCAGCAAGGTGATGGAAATGGTCGAGGTGTTGGACGCGAGGATGGTGTCCTCTTTGACCTTGTCTTCCACTTCAGCCAGCACAGCCTGCTTGACCTTAGGGTTCTCGACGACCGCTTCAACCACCAGATCCACGTGACCGAAGTCGCCGTAGGACAGGGTCGGACGAATGCCGTTGAGCACTTCGGCCATTTTCGCCGCGGTCATGCGACCTTTATCAACGCGACCGACCAGCAGCTTGGCGGCTTCAGCCAGGCCTTGCTCGATGCCGTGCTCGTTGATGTCTTTCATCAGGATCGGCGTGCCTTTGGAGGCCGACTGATAAGCGATACCGCCACCCATGATGCCGGCGCCCAATACGGCAGCCTGCTTCACGTCTTTGGCGATTTCGTCGTAGGCCTTGGCCTTTTTCTTCAGTTCCTGGTCGTTCAGGAACAGACCGATCAAGCTCTGCGCGGCAGAGGTCTTGGCCAGTTTGACGAAACCGGCGGCTTCGACTTCCAGCGCTTTGTCGCGACCGAAGTTCGCGGCTTTCTGGATGGTCTTGATCGCTTCGACCGGTGCCGGGTAGTTCGGGCCAGCCTGACCGGCCACGAAACCTTTGGCGGTTTCGAAAGCCATCATTTGTTCGATGGCGTTCAGTTTCAGCTTTTCCAGCTTCGGCTGACGCTTGGCTTTGTAGTCGAACTCGCCGGAGATGGCGCGCTTGATCAGTTCCAGAGCGGCTTCTTGCAACTTCTCAGGGGCAACCACTGCATCGACTGCGCCGACTTTCAGCGCGTCTTCAGCACGGTTTTCCTTACCGGCGGCAATCCACTCGATGGCGTTGTCGGCACCGATCAGGCGCGGCAGGCGTACAGTGCCGCCAAAACCTGGGTAGATGCCCAGTTTGACTTCCGGCAGACCGATCTTGGCCGTGACGGACATGACGCGGTAGTCCGCCGCCAGGCACATTTCCAGACCGCCACCCAGGGCGATGCCGTTGATCGCGGCGACAGTCGGGACGTTGAGGTCTTCGAAATCGCTGAAAATCTTGTTGGCTTCGAGGTTGCCAGCGACAAGCTCTGCATCCGGCAGCTTGAAGTTCTCGACAAATTCGGTGATGTCGGCGCCGACGATGAACACGTCCTTGCCGCTGCTGACGATCACACCCTTGATCGAAGCATCTGCCTTGATGGTGTCTACGGCCTGACGCAGCTCGTTCAGGGTTAGACGGTTGAACTTGTTGACGGACTCACCCTTGAGGTCGAATTTCAATTCGACGATGCCACTTTCAAGAGCCTTAACCGTGATGGCTTTACCTTCGTAAATCATCAACTGATCTCCACGATATGGAAGCTGAACAGTACACGTCGGAAGCAGGCGAATGGCTTGGCAGTGACGTTTATCGTCGATGCTACGCCAATCCACCCGGCACACCCGCCAACGCGATAGTCGGGATTCTGTAGGAGCGATCTGAAATACAAACGCTCAATTCATACGCCCGTTTGATTTGGGTACGTCACCTTCACGGAATTTCCGACAATTGTCAATCGCCCAAAACACGGGTTGAAACGCGACTTTCCGGTCATTTCCGTAACACGAAGACCTGCAACACCCGGCTGCATGTGAGGCCATTCATAGAATCAATAGTTAGAAAAGTCGCCCTAATTCACGGCAGCCTTTGTTTAACGGGCTACGCTGGGCGGGAGGTTGAGGAAAAAATATGAACGCGTCGGCGAATGCCCGGCGTAAGATCAGCGCACAGCGAATTACCGGCCTGCCTGGCCAACTCCAGCCCGATGTTGAATGTCGGGCTTTTTATTGCCTGGACAATCGTAGGAGCGAGGCTTGCCCGCGAAAGCGGTGTGTCAGGTTGGACGCCTTCGCGGGCAAGTCGGATCGCCGCACCGCTCGCTCCTACAGGGGATCGAGAGTCAGGCGAGGGCTTTGAGGGTTGCATCGATTTGTTGCAAAACTGTCGCTTCGCCCTTCTCGCCCCAGTACAACGTGATCATCTGCTTGTCCGCTTCGACCTTGTAGACGTTGGCCGGCAACTTTTCGAAATGAATCAACAACGCCGGATCCTCGCAGACCTCCTGCCATTGATTCACCCATACGCCCGGCGACTTTTGCCAGTAACTCCAGCACGCAGGCTGATTGCCGCGACGCGGTCGATGGTACTGCGCGCAAGGGCTCGGCGGTTCCTGGCTCAGCCAGTGCGGCCACTCCTGAGGCGCCAGCTGCATGGCCAGCCCGATACGCCGCGCCTCCATGCGCAGGGCCATGCGGCCGCTCTGCCCACGGGACGGCCGCAACCACGCCAGCGGACTGAGAACCACCAACAGGATTGACACCACTATCCAGACCGTCATATCTGTACTCCCGATTCTTGATGAGCGCTTTGAGTCACTTTGAAAACACTGCGCTTGAAACCAGCCATACTTACCAATATTGCAATCCTCAGGAGGAGCACCTCATGCCCTACAACCACATTCTGGTCGCTGTAGACCTGACCGAAGAGTGCGACCCTGTCATCCACCGAGCTCGCGAACTGTCGGTGAGCAACGGCGCGAAACTGTCCCTGGTGCACATTGTCGAACCGATGGCCATGGCCTTTGGCGGCGACGTGCCGATGGACCTTTCCCAGTTGCAGCAGCAACAGTTCGATCAGGCCAAGGAACGTCTTGACCGGTTGATCGTGAAGTACCCGGAACTCTCCAAAGAGTACAGCCACCTGACCTACGGCCAGCCACGCCAGGAGATTCATCACCTGGCCAAAGAGCAGACCTGCGACCTGATCGTGGTGGGCAGCCATGGCCGGCATGGCCTGGCATTGCTGCTGGGCTCCACCGCCAATGACGTACTGCACGGCGCACCTTGCGACGTACTTGCCGTGCGCCTGCAAAACAAAAGCTGATAACCGATCCTTGTAGGAGCCGGCTTGCTGGCGATCACGGCGCATCAGTCGACATCAATGCCAGCTGACAAACCGCGATCGCCAGCAAGCCGGCTCCTACAAGGGATCGCATACGAAAAGCCCGGCGTTCATCACTGAGCGCCGGGCTTTTTTATTGCAGGATCAATCAGGCATCCAGCTCGGCCCAACGCTCGACCATCACGTCGAGCTCTGCCTGCAACTGCTCCAACTGAGCGATCACCGCGGCCGTCTCGGCAGCAGGACGCTGATAGAAGCCAGCATCGGCCATCTGGGCCTCAACGACGGCGATCTGCTGCTCCATGGCTTCGATCTGGCTCGGCAACATTTCCAGCTCGCGCTGCAACTTGTAGCTGAGTTTCTTCTTCGCCGCCGGCGCCTCGACCGCTGCCGCAACCGGTGCAGGCTCAGCCGTCACGACCGCCGACGTCAGGTCAGCCTTGCCGGACTTGCTCTCGGTCACGCCCAGCAGGCGCGGCGAACCGCCCTGACGCAGCCAGTCCTGATAACCACCGACGTATTCGCGAACCTTGCCTTCACCTTCGAAGACCAGCGTGCTGGTGACAACGTTGTCGAGGAATGCCCGGTCGTGGCTGACCATCAGCACGGTGCCGTTGAATGTCAGCAGGACCTCTTCCAGCAGTTCGAGTGTTTCCACGTCGAGGTCGTTGGTCGGTTCGTCGAGGACCAGCAGGTTGGCCGGCTTGCTGAACAGTTTCGCCAGCAACAGACGCGCACGTTCACCACCTGACAGCGCCTTGACCGGCGTGCGGGCACGCTGCGGGCTGAACAGGAAGTCGCCGAGGTAACTCAGCACGTGACGGCTCTGACCATCGATGTCGATGAAGTCGCGACCTTCGGCCACGTTGTCGATCACGGTCTTTTCCAGGTCCAGTTGGTGGCGCAACTGGTCGAAGTACGCCACGTCGATGCGCGTGCCCTCTTCCACTTTGCCGCTGGTCGGTTGCAGACCGCTGAGCATCAGCTTCAGCAGCGTGGTCTTGCCGGTACCGTTGGCGCCGAGCAGGCCGATACGGTCGCCGCGCGTCAGGACCATCGAGAAATCCTTGATCAGGAACGGACCGCCCGGGTGAGCGAAACTCACGTTCTCGAGGACCATCACCTGCTTGCCGGACTTGTCAGCGGTATCCAGCTGAATGTTGGCCTTGCCGGTGCGCTCACGACGCTCGCTACGTTCAACGCGCAATGCTTTCAGGGCGCGGACGCGGCCTTCATTACGGGTGCGACGGGCCTTGATGCCCTGGCGGATCCAGACTTCTTCCTGGGCCAGTTTCTTGTCGAACAGCGCGTTGGCGGTGGCCTCTGCTGCCAGTTCGGCTTCTTTGTGCACCAGGAAACTGGCGTAGTCGCCATTCCAGTCGATCAGGCCGCCGCGATCCAGTTCAAGAATGCGGGTCGCGAGGTTTTGCAGGAAGGAACGGTCGTGCGTGATGAACAGCACGGCGCCCTGGAAATCCTTCAGCGCTTCTTCGAGCCAGGCAATCGCACCGATGTCCAGGTGGTTGGTTGGTTCGTCGAGCAGCAGCAGATCGGGCTCGGACACCAGCGCTTGCGCCAGCAGGACGCGACGACGCCAGCCACCGGACAATTCGGCGAGGGTCTTGTCGGCCGGCAGTTGCAGGCGGCTGAGGGTGCTGTCGACCAGGGTTTGCAAACGCCAGCCGTCGCGGGCTTCAAGGTCGTGCTGGACGTGCATCAGCTTGTCCAGGTCGGCGTCGGTGACGATGTTCTGGCTCAGGTGGTGATACTCGGCAAGCAGCGCACCGACACCGTCCAGGCCTTCAGCCACTACGTCGAACACGGTCCGCTCGTCGGCTACCGGCAATTCTTGCGGCAATTCGCCAATCTTGAGGCCGGGTGCGCGCCACACGGAGCCGTCGTCAGGCTTCTGGTCGCCCTTGACGAGCTTCATCATGCTGGACTTGCCAGTGCCGTTGCGGCCGATGATGCACACCCGCTCACCACGGGCGATCTGCCAGGACACCTTGTCCAACAACGGCATAGCGCCGAAAGCAAGGGACACATCGCTGAATTTGAGCAGGGTCATGAGCTTCTCCAAAAACCGGGCGCGCATTCTACCTGACTTGAGGCTTCAGAAGGCCGGCAATTTCACCTTCGGGGCACTCTGCATGACAAATGTTGCGAACTGATGCTGACAGGCCCGCAAAGCTTTCGCCGGTTGCTGGCAAAAGGCTAAGCTACAGATTATTCAGTGCGGGCATGCCTCGCACTTGTCATGATTTCTCTGCCCGGACGTCTCATGCGCAGTCGCCTTTTCAGTTTTTTATCCTGCTTTCTTCTCTCTGCCGCTGCCGTTCAAACTGCCCAGGCGGTGGACCTGTCCACCCAACGCCAGTATTACGATGAAGCCAAGCGCGCCCTGGCCAAGGGTGATACCGGCCCGTACTTCCGTTATAGCAAGGCGCTCAGCGACTACCCGTTGGAGCCGTACCTGGCCTATGACGAACTGACCGCACGCCTGAAAACGGCGAGCAACGCCGAGATCGAAAAATTCCTCGCCGAACACGGTGACTTGCCGCAAGCCAACTGGATGAAATTGCGCTGGTTGCGCTGGCTGGCCGATCGCGGCGAATGGGCGACTTTTGTCAAGTACTACGATCCCAAGCTGAATTTCACCGAGCTGGACTGCCTGAACGCGCAGTACCAGATCGGGCACAACCTGAAATCCGAAGGCTACGCCAACGCCAACAAGCTCTGGCTGACCGGAAAATCCCTGCCTGCGGCGTGCGACGGCTTGTTCGGAGTCTGGGCTGCCGAAGGCCAACTGACTGAACAGAAACGCTGGGAACGTACCAAGCTTGCCGCCCAGGCGCGCAACTATCCGCTGGCCAACAGCCTGGTCAACGGCCTGACCACCCTCGCCCCTCGCGGCCGTTTGCTGGTGGACGTGGCGCAGAAACCCGAACTGCTCAACCAGCCGTCGCGCTTCACACCGGCCGACGAACCGATGTCCGACATTGTCAGCCTCGGCCTGCGCCGCCTGGCCAAGCAAGACCCGGACAAGGCCATGGCGTTGCTCGACGGTTACGCCAGCAGCATGCATTTCTCCCGTGACGAAAAAGTCGCGATCGCCCGGGAAATCGGCCTGACCCTCGCTCGCCGTTTCGACAGTCGCGCGCTGGATGTGATGACCAAGTACGACCCGGAATTGCGTGACAACACCGTGTCCGAGTGGCGCTTGCGCCTGCTGCTGCGCCTGGCCCGCTGGGACGATGCCTATCAGTTGACCCGCCGTTTGCCCCAGGACCTGGCGACCACCAACCGCTGGCGTTACTGGCAGGCCCGTAGCCTGGAACTGGCGCAACCGCAGAACCCGGAGGCGCAGACGCTTTATAAAGGCCTCGCTCGTGAACGTGACTTCTACGGTTTCCTCGCTGCCGACCGTTCGCAACTGCCTTACTCGCTGAACAACAAGCCGCTGGTATTGAGCCAGGCGCTGATCAACAAGGTCCGCAACACGCCGGGCGTGCGTCGCGCCCTGGAATTCCATGCGCGCGGGCAGATCGTCGATGGGCGTCGCGAGTGGTATCACGTCAGCCGTCACTTCAACCGTGACGAAATGGTCGCCCAGGCCAAACTGGCCTACGACCTGAAATGGTATTTCCCGGCGATCCGCACCATCAGTCAGGCGCAGTATTGGGACGATCTGGACATCCGCTTCCCGATGGCCCACCGCGAAACCCTCGTGCGTGAAGCCAAGGTTCGCGGCCTGCATTCGAGCTGGGTATTCGCCATTACCCGCCAGGAAAGCGCGTTCATGGCCGACGCCCGCTCAGGCGTAGGCGCCAGCGGCCTGATGCAACTGATGCCGGGCACCGCCAAGGAAACCGCACGCAAGTTCAGCATCCCATTGGCCTCGCCACAGCAGGTGTTCGATCCGGACAAGAACATCCAGCTCGGCGCCGCGTACCTCAGTCAGGTGCACAGCCAGTTCAACGGCAACCGCGTCCTCGCCTCCGCCGCCTACAACGCCGGCCCGGGGCGCGTGCGTCAGTGGCTGCGCGGTGCGGATCACCTGAGCTTCGACGTCTGGGTGGAAAGCATTCCGTTCGACGAAACCCGCCAGTACGTGCAAAACGTGCTGTCGTACTCGGTGATCTACGGCCAGAAGCTCAACTCGCCACAGCCGTTGGTGGATTGGCATGAGCGGTATTTTGATGATCAATAAGCCTGTCTGAGGCGAAAACGAAAATGCCCGCATTGAGAAATGCGGGCATTTTTTATGGCGCATCTACCTGGATCTGCACCGTGCAGCAACAAGCTCGCCCTGCGCGGTCAAGCGGTAGCGTTGCACCGGGCTACGGGGGGAATCAGGATCAGTCATCTCAATCAAGCCTTCTACCAATGCAGGCTTGAGGTAGTTGGCCCGAAATGTCGCCTTGTGAGCCAATCCGAGCTCGGCCATCAGATCGTTAACCTTCACAGGAGCGCTTCCGCAAAGAGCACGAAGCAGTTTCGCTACTTGGTCGGTTACTTGGTCGGCTACTTGGTCGGTTACCGGCTCGGTTCTAACCGCCTCATCAAGCGCAAGGCTCAACGCTTGCAGCATGAACTCGACAAAAGGCGTCGATTCGGCCATTTGGTCGGCTGCCGATAACGCCGCGTAATAAGCATCCTGCTGCTCTCGAATCACCGCTTCGACCGGCAGATAAGCCAACACCGGGCGCCACCGACTGAGAATCAATGTCTGCCAAAGACGACCCATACGTCCATTGCCGTCGGCGAAGGGATGGATGAACTCGAATTCATAGTGGAAGACACAACTGATAATCAACGGATGCCAATCAGAAGCGCCGAGCCACGCCAGCAAATCATCCATCAAATGCGTAATGCGGCTCGGTGGCGGTGCCATGTGAACCAATTTCTCGCCACGGTAAATGCCCACACCGGCTCGGCGAAACTGCCCACAGTCGTCAATCAAACCGCCCATCAGTAACTCATGCGCCCGAAGCAGATCAACACGACTACTCGGCTGCCAATCCGGCATGGCTTCGTAAGCCGTGAAGGCATTACGCACCTCCTGGATTTCCCGAGGCAATCCCAGCACTCGCTGCCCTGCCAAAACAGCAGTCACCTGCTCGATGCTCAGGGTATTGTTCTCGATCGCCAATGAAGCCTGAATCGTGCGAATCCGATTACCCCGCCGCAGTTGAGGCGTCTGCCGTCGATCATCCACAGCCGAAAGTTGACCGATCCGCTCACTGATTTCTGCAATCAACGTGAGCATCTTAGTGGTCAGGGTCAACGGTGGTTGATAACGGCTCATATCCTCATCCATGCTCGCACTGAGCTCGACATAATGCCCGAACCCGGCAGTATTCAGCAGCGTTCATTCATGCCGCTTCATGCCCGTCGTTGAACTGCAACGCTGCCAACCGCGCATACAGCGCATTGCTCGCAATCAGCTCTTGGTGCGTGCCCACCGCCACCAGTTTCCCCTGATCCATTACCGCAATCCGGTCGGCGTTTTTAACCGTGGCCAGACGATGAGCGATGACCAGGGTGGTGCGGTTTTTCATCAGGCTGGGCAGGGCTTGCTGGATCAGGTGTTCGCTTTGGGCGTCGAGGGCGCTGGTGGCTTCGTCGAGCAGCAGGATGGGTGCGTCCACCAGCAGTGCTCGGGCGATGGCCAGGCGTTGGCGCTGGCCGCCGGACAAACCGAGGCCTGCGTCGCCCAAATGAGTCTGATAACCGTGGGGCATGGCCTCGATAAAGTCATGGGCGTAGGCGATTTTCGCCGCTTCCTGAACCTGTTCCAGCGTCGCTGTCGGGTTTCCGTAGCGGATGTTCTCTTCAATGCTGCCGAAGAACAGCGCCGGGCTTTGTGAAACCAGGGCGAAGCAACGGCGCAAGTCCAATGGATCGAGTTGGGTCAGCGGCACGCCGTCGAGCAGGATGCGCCCTTCGGCGGGATCGTAAAAACGCAGCAGCAGGTCGTACACCGTCGATTTGCCAGCACCGGACGGCCCGACCAGCGCGAGGGTTTCGCCCGCCTTGATGGTCAGATTCAAGCCATCGACGGCGTAGCTTTCCGGGCGCGACGGGTAGGAAAAGCGCACGTCCTGCAGAACGAGATTGCCCGTCACCCGCTCGGGCAACGTCACCAGGCCGGCCGCCGGTGGCTGGATGATGTTTTCCGAGCGCAGCAATTCGGCAATCCGCTCGGCAGCGCCGGCGGCGCGCTGCAACTCACCAATGACCTCACTCAACGTGCCGAATGCACTGCCGACAATCAGGCTGTAGAAGACGAACGCCGCCAGTTCCCCCGCTGAAATCCGCCCGGCCATCACGTCCATGCCACCCACCCAGAGCATCACGCCGACTGCCCCCAGCACCAGCACGATCACCAGGGTGATCAGCCAGGCCCGCTGGAAAATCCGTTTGCGCGCCGTGTTGAACGCCTCTTCCACAGTCACGGCAAAACGCTGTTCGTCCTGGGTCTGGTGGTTGTAGGCCTGCACGGTTTTGATCTGGCCCAGGGTTTCGGAAACATAACTGCCGATATCGGCAATCCGGTCCTGACTCAGGCGCGACAGGCTGCGCACCCGGCGACCGAAAATCAGGATCGGCGCAATCACCAGCGGCAAAGCCACAACGACGATGCTGGTGAGTTTCGGATTGGTGATAAACAGCAACACAATCCCGCCGATCACCATCAGCAGATTGCGCAGGAACAGGGACAGCGATGAGCCGATCACTGATTGCAGCAGCGTGGTGTCGGCGGTCAACCGCGACTGGATTTCGGAGCTGCGGTTGTCTTCATAAAACCCGGGATGCAGATAAACCAGATGGTTGAACACCTGACGGCGGATGTCGGCGACCACACGCTCACCGATCCACGACACCAGGTAGAAACGCGCGAAGGTGCCAATCGCCAGGCCTATCACCAGCAACATGAACAAACCAATCGTCTGGTTGAGCAGGTGCGGGGACTGGGTCATGAACCCCTGGTCCACAAGCAGGCGAATCCCCTGCCCCATGGACAAGGTAATGCCGGCCGTGACGACCAGCGCGAGCAAGGCGCCGAAGGCCTGCCAACGATAGGGCGCGAGAAAAAGGCTGGTCAGGCGAATCGCGCGGCGGTGACGGGCAGAGAGCATCGGGTTCATCCAGTTACGCATTGATAGGGCCAGCATGACGGCTCAATGGGGTTGAACGCTGTAAATCACAATGAGTCAGGTTAATTATGACCGCGATGACCAGTTCCTAGACGCTATTGGTCTAAAGTCCGGGTGGCAACGTCTGGGTATTTCTGGTGGACTGGTGTTGCCGCTCTGGAAAGATCGCAGGGAGTTGTCATAGCCCGGTCACCTGACGGTTCTACAGTAAGCACACACCTGAAGAGGAGACAGGCCATGTCCTTGCAAAATAGCAGCGATGACAAGATTCAAGTGATCCGCACACAGCCAGATCAGTCTCTGGGTTGCTCAATCATTGACGAAAAAGGCCGCGAAGTACCGATCACTGAGGGCATGATCCAGGACGCTTGCCGCGAACTGGAAAAGCGATTGGTCAAGCCTGCCAAACAAGATTGATATAGCCCCGTCTTCTTGACCCGGCCCCGATGGCCGGGTTTTTTGTGGGTGTTGATCCGGAATTGTGGTGTGACCATTCGCGGGCAAGCCTCGCTCCTACAGGGTCCGCGTAATGTCGAAAATGGCGCCGATCCTGTAGGAGCGAGGCTTGCCCGCGAATGGGCCAAGTCGGTTTTCAGACAGCCGATGCCCCCAAAGCCGCCACAATCTTCAGCAACTCAGGCGAATCCCCCTCAATCCGCACCTGCAACCCGTCAATCTCGCGCCGCGATGGATAATTCTTGCGCAGCGCATCAAACGCCGCGCGCTGCTCACTCACACTGCCCACAAGACTACGGCGGAAATCCGCGTCGTCGCGGCGCGGGTCGTACACGCCACGGCACAACATCGCCAGCGCCCAGGCAGGATCGCTCTCAGCGTTCAAGGTCACCTGCGACAACCACGATGCCGGCAGCAAATCGCTCAAGCGGACCTGCGCCGGTTGCCCGAGAAAATCGCAGTAGGCCTGGTAGATCTGCGCCGTCCCGCGTTGCTTGCCGTCGAGGCTGTAACCGGCAATGTGCGGCGTGGCCAGCACGCAGAGCTCGGCCAGTGCCACATCGACCTCAGGCTCGCCCTCCCAGACATCCAGCACCGCTTGCAGGTCTTCGCGTTGCAGCAGCACCTCGCACAGGGCGGCGTTGTCCACCACCGGGCCACGGCTGGCATTGATCAGCCAGGCACCGGGCTTGAGCTGGTTCAAACGGTTCTGGTCGAACAAATGCCAGGTCGAACCGGCCCCGTGTTTTTTCAGCGGTGTGTGCAGGCTGATGACATCGCACTGTTCGATGATCTGCTCAAGGCTGACGAAATCGCCCCCTTCAGCAGCTTGCCGTGGCGGATCGCAGACCAGCACGTTCCAGCCCAGCCCTTGCAGAACCTTGACCAACCGCCCGCCCACTTCGCCGGCACCGACCACGCCGTACGTGCGCCGGGTGAGATCGGCGCCTTCGATTTCGGCGAGGGTCAGCAAACTGCCCAGCACGTAGTCGACCACGCCACGAGCATTGCAGCCGGGGGCGCTGGACCAGGTGATGCCGGCTTGCTGAAAGTAATCGAGGTCGAGGTGATCGGTGCCGATGGTGCAGGTGCCGACGAAGCGCACCTTGCTGCCTTCGAGCAACCCGCGATTGACGTTGGTCACCGAGCGCACCAGTAGCACATCGGCCTGCTCGACGGTGGCGCGGTCGATTGAACGTCCCGGCACCCGGCGGATTTCGCCGAAACCTTCGAAGAAGGCATCGAGCAGCGGAATATTTTCGTCGGCAACAATCAGCATGGCAGGCTCCTTTGGCGGATCGGCAGTGTAGGCGCAGATGACACTTCACGCCTAGCACACACAATTTGTAGGAGCGAGCCTGCTCGCGAAAAACGCACGAGCACTGCGGTGATTCAGGCAGCCCTCGTCATCGTTGACGTCCATCGCGAGCAGGCTCGCTCCTACAGGTTTTTGTGTGATTACAAATGGGTAACACAGGACTTTTCCTGACCGTTGCGTCAACGCGTAGAATGCGCCGCCTCGCGCATCAAAACCTTTTGGACGTTTTGCCTTTGAATTCCGTGACTGACCGCCCCGCCGCCATTTCCCTCAACCGCCCCGCCCGGGTTCGCCTCGAGCTGAAGAACCTGCTCGGCCTGGCATTGCCGATCATGATCGCGCAGCTGGCCACCACGGCGATGGGCTTCGTCGATGCGGTCATGGCCGGTCGCGTCGGGCCACGGGATCTGGCGGCGGTGGCGTTGGGCAACTCGATCTGGGTCCCTGTGTTTCTGTTGATGACCGGTACGCTGCTGGCCACCACGCCAAAAGTTGCCCAGCGCTTTGGTGCCGGCACCCACAGCGAAATCGGCCCGATCGTGCGCCAGGCGTTGTGGCTGGCGTTGGTGGTGGGCGTGATGGCGACTGGCATGCTGTTCAGCGCCGAACCGATTTTGCACCTGATGAAGGTCGATCCCGAGCTGATCGGCCCGTGCATGCAATACCTGCACGGTATCGCCAGCGGACTGCCCGCCGTCGCGCTCTACCATGTGTTGCGCTGTTTCAGTGACGGCCTGGGACGCACGCGCCCGGCGATGGTCCTGGGTTTGTGCGGGCTCGCGCTGAACATTCCGCTGAACTATGTCTTCATTTATGGCCACTTCGGTGTGCCGGCCATGGGCGGCGTCGGTTGTGGCTGGGCCACGGCGATTGTGATGTGGGTGATGGCGCTGGGCATGGCCGGTTGGGAGCGCTGGGCGCCGGCATATCAGTCGAGCCAGTTGTTCAGCCGTTTCGACTGGCCACAATGGGCGGTGATCAAACGCCTGCTGAGTATCGGCTTGCCGATCGGCATCGCGGTGTTTGCCGAATCGAGCATCTTCGCGGTGATTGCCCTGCTGATCGGCAGCCTCGGCGCCACGGTGGTGGCCGGGCATCAGATTGCCCTGAATGTCAGCTCGCTGGTGTTCATGATCCCTTACTCCCTGGGCATGGCCGTGACCGTACGCGTCGGTCAGGCACTGGGACGTGAAGAGCCGCGCGAAGCGCGTTTTGCGGCGGGTGTCGGCATGGGCACCGCGCTGGCCTACGCCTGCCTGTCGGCGAGCATGATGTTGCTGATGCGCGAGCACATCGCTGCGATCTACACCGCAGACCCGACGGTGATCCATATCGCGGCGATGCTGATTGTGTACTCGGCGCTGTTCCAGTTTTCCGACGCCATCCAGGTGACAGCGGCCGGCGCCCTGCGCGGTTTTCAGGACACTCGGGTGACGATGATCCTCACCCTGTTCGCCTATTGGGGCATCGGTTTGCCGGTGGGTTACGCCCTCGGCCTGACCGACTGGTTCGGCGAACCCCGTGGCCCGAGCGGGCTGTGGCAGGGTTTGATCGTCGGCCTGAGCTGCGCCGCCCTGATGCTGTCGATTCGCCTGACGCGCAGTGCACGCAAGCGGATCCGCATGAGCCATTCGATGGGTTGACCGCACAAAAAAGGCCTGCAAATGCAGGCCTTTTTTTCGAATCGATTAATCCGATTTCTTGCGAATCCAGTACAGGTAAGTGCCGGCCTCTTCGTGCTGCGCGATCAGCTCGTGGTCGAGGAACACGCAGAACTTGGGAATGTCGCGACGGGTCGACGGGTCGGTGGCGATCACCTTGAGCAGGCCGCCGGGCGCCAGGTCACGGATGTGCTGGTGCAGCATCATCACCGGTTCCGGGCAGTTGAGGCCGGTGGCGTCGAGGGTGCCGTCTACCGGCGTATCAAGCATTTCACTCATGATTCACTCCTGAAACTGGCCGGCATTGTCGCGCATTGCCGGGTGTTCGGTCATCTGTGGCATGACGCCATACCTGTAGGAGCGAGGCTTGCCCGCGAAGCTTTTGGCGTCCTTAAGGGCCTCTTCGCGGGCAAGCCTCGCTCCTACACGGTTTGTGTACATCAGCGGGACTTTGGTTTCTTCACGTCCAGGCGGCGCAGGTGGCACGTCACTTCTTCGCGGTCGTGATACAGCTGCTTGCAGCCGATCTCGACGCGAATCCCGCGCTCCTTGAAACCGTCGGCAATGCGCTCCAGCAAGCGTTTCACTTCAGCGTAACGCTGCTTCATCGGCAGCTTGAGGTTGACCACCGCTTCGCGGCAATGCCCTTCGCCAATCCACTCTTCCAGCATCGCCGCGTTGCGTGCCGGTTTCTCGACGATGTCGCAGACCATCCAGTCCACCGGCTGCCGTGGCTTGAAGGTGAAGCCGTCGGCCATCAAATGCTGCACCAGACCAGTGTCCATCAGGCTTTCAGCCATCGGGCCGTTGTCGATGGCGGTCACCAGCATGCCACGATTGACCAGTTGCCAGGTCCAGCCACCCGGCGCCGCACCGAGGTCGACGCCGGTCATGTCGCTGTGCAGACGCTCGTCCCACTGATCGCGCGGGATGAAATGGTGCCACGCCTCTTCCAACTTCAACGTCGAACGGCTCGGCGCCTCGCGCGGAAACTTCAGGCGTGGAATGCCCATCGGCCACATGGCCGAGTTGTTCGACTCGGCCAGGCCCATGAACACTTCGCGACCACTCTTGAACGTCAGCAGCAAACGCGGCTTGTTCGCATCTTCCACCAGTTTGCCGGCCGCCATCAGCGCCTTGCGCAGGTGCACTTCGAATTTCTTGCAGAAGTTCGACAACTCTTTGCCGTCGTTGGTGTCGACCATTTCCAGCCACAGGCTGCCGCACAGCGGGAAGTCGGCCATGTGCGCAAGAATCACGCTGATACGGTCGGTTTCCGGCAGGTCGATGAAAATCCCCCGCGCCCATTGGCGCGGGAAGATCAGATCGGCGAAACGCTGACCGCGCATCAGGCGCTCGGCGCCGTCTTCTTCGGTGCAGATGAATTCGGCGCAGGCGCTGGCGGTTTTTGCCTTGGCATAACCGGCCACGTTCAGCCGTGCGGCGTGTTCGGAAATCTCGGAACAGACTTCGCCTTCGAAGCCCGGCCGGCAATGCATAAAGAGGGTGTTCATTCTTACTCCTGGGCAGTTGGCGAAGAATTCAGCCACTGCGCGATGCCCAGACTTGCGTTGAAGCAAAGCCTGTCACGAAAACCGGCGCATGATAGCCGAGTTCGGAACCTCGGACTTGCCCATAGAGTCCGGTTATTAGCTTTAACGTTCAAACGGGGCTAGGTTGAAAGCTCTGTCCGTCCCCTCAGTCCGTAGCCGTGCGGACTTTAAGGAGTGATCGTAATGCCGTCCCTCGATAGCCTGAAAACCCTTAAAACCCTGCAAGTCGACGACAAGACCTATCATTATTTCAGTCTGCCCGATGCCGCCAAGAGCCTCGGTGATCTCGACAAGCTACCGATGTCGTTGAAAGTGCTGCTGGAAAACCTGCTGCGCTGGGAAGACGAAAAAACCGTCACCGGCGCCGACCTGCGAGCGATTGCCGCGTGGCTCAAGGAGCGCCGCTCCGACCGCGAAATCCAGTACCGCCCCGCCCGCGTCTTGATGCAAGACTTTACCGGCGTTCCCGCCGTGGTCGACCTGGCCGCCATGCGCGCCGCCATGGCCAAGGCCGGAGGCGACCCGCAGCGGATCAATCCACTGTCGCCGGTGGACCTGGTGATCGACCACTCGGTGATGGTCGACAAGTTCGGCAGCGCCAGCGCCTTCGAACAGAACGTCGACATTGAAATGCAGCGCAACGGCGAGCGTTACGCCTTTCTGCGCTGGGGCCAGAGCGCCTTCGACAACTTCAGCGTGGTGCCGCCGGGCACCGGAATCTGCCATCAGGTGAACCTCGAATACCTCGGCCGCACGGTCTGGACCAAGGATGAAGACGGCCGCACCTACGCGTTCCCCGACACCCTGGTCGGCACCGATTCCCACACCACCATGATCAACGGCCTCGGCGTGCTCGGCTGGGGTGTCGGCGGGATCGAAGCGGAAGCGGCGATGCTCGGCCAACCGGTGTCGATGCTGATTCCGGAAGTGATCGGCTTCAAACTCACCGGCAAATTGAAGGAAGGCATCACCGCCACCGACCTGGTGCTGACCGTGACCCAGATGCTGCGCAAGAAAGGTGTGGTCGGCAAATTCGTCGAGTTCTACGGCGACGGTCTCGCCGACCTGCCGCTGGCCGACCGCGCGACCATCGCCAACATGGCCCCGGAATACGGCGCTACGTGCGGCTTTTTCCCGGTGGATGACATCACTCTGGATTATCTGCGCCTGTCCGGTCGTCCACTTGAAACCGTGAAACTGGTCGAGGCCTACAGCAAGGCGCAAGGCCTGTGGCGCCAGCCGGGCAAGGAGCCGGTGTTCACCGACAGCCTGGCGCTGGACATGCGCAGCGTCGAAGCCAGCCTCGCCGGGCCGAAACGCCCACAGGACAGGGTGTCGTTGCCGAATGTTGCGCAAGCATTCAGTGACTTCACCGACCTGCAATTCAAACCTGCCAGCAAGGAAGAAGGTCGCCTCGAAAGTGAAGGCGGCGGTGGCGTTGCGGTGGGCAATGCCGACTTGGCCGGTGAAGCCGACTACGACTATGAAGGTCAAACCTATCGCTTGAAAAACGGCGCGGTGGTCATCGCCGCAATCACCTCCTGCACCAACACTTCCAACCCGAGCGTAATGATGGCCGCCGGACTGGTGGCAAAAAAAGCCGTGGAAAAAGGCCTCAAGCGCAAACCGTGGGTGAAAAGCTCGCTCGCTCCCGGTTCCAAAGTGGTGACCGACTACTACAAGGCTGCCGGGCTGACGCAATACCTGGATCAACTCGGTTTCGACCTGGTCGGTTATGGCTGCACCACCTGCATCGGCAACTCCGGGCCGCTGCCGGAGCCGATCGAAAAAGCCATCCAGAAAGCCGACCTGACTGTCGCTTCGGTGCTGTCGGGCAACCGCAACTTCGAAGGCCGCGTGCATCCGCTGGTGAAAACCAACTGGCTGGCCTCGCCGCCGCTGGTCGTCGCGTTTGCGCTGGCCGGCACGGTGCGCATTGATATCAGCAGTGAGCCATTGGGTGACGACAAGGACGGCAACCCGGTTTACTTGCGGGACATCTGGCCAAGCACCCAAGAAATCGCCGACGCGGTGAATCAGGTCAACACCGCGATGTTCCACAAGGAATACGCCGAAGTGTTTGCCGGCGATGAGCAATGGCAGGCGATTGAAGTGCCTCAAGCGGCGACCTATGTCTGGCAGGAAGATTCGACTTACATCCAGCACCCACCGTTTTTCGACGACATCGGCGGACCGCCGCCCGTGGTCAAGGACGTCGCGGGCGCACGGGTCCTTGCGCTGCTCGGCGACTCGGTGACCACCGACCACATCTCCCCCGCCGGCAACATCAAGACCGAGAGCCCCGCCGGCCATTACCTGCGCGAGAAAGGTGTGGAGCCACGGGACTTCAACTCCTACGGCTCCCGTCGCGGCAACCATGAAGTGATGATGCGCGGCACCTTTGCCAACATCCGCATTCGCAACGAGATGCTCGGCGGCGAGGAAGGCGGCAATACGATTTACATTCCTACCGGGGAAAAACTGGCGATCTACGACGCGGCCATGCGTTACCAAGCCTCGGGCACGCCGCTGGTGGTGATTGCCGGGCAAGAATACGGCACAGGTTCGAGCCGCGACTGGGCGGCCAAGGGCACCAATCTGTTGGGCGTGAAAGCGGTCATCGCTGAAAGCTTCGAGCGGATTCACCGCTCCAATCTGGTCGGCATGGGCGTGCTGCCCCTGCAGTTCAAGCTGGATCAGAACCGCAAGAGCCTCAATCTGACTGGCAAAGAGACCCTGGACATTCAGGGCCTGAGCGGTGTCGAGCTGACGCCGCGAATGAACCTGACGCTGATCATCACCCGTGAAAACGGCAGCCGCGAGAAGATCGAGGTGTTGTGCCGGATCGATACGCTGAATGAAGTCGAGTACTTCAAGTCTGGGGGAATTTTGCATTACGTGTTGCGGCAGTTGATTGCGTCGTAAGTATTTGCAGAAAAAGACACCGCCTTCGGGCGGTGTTTTTGTTTGTGGACACGCCTCTATAATCGCCGCGCTTTTATAGCCCCACACAAGACCACTGTGGGAGCGAGCCTGCTCGCGATGGGGCCGTAACATCCAATATCAGTGCCGCCTGACACTCCGCCATCGCGAGCAAGCTTGCTCCTACAGTGGACCGAGGCGACCCGCAGAATTTCGAACACAAGGACTTCAGATGTTTGCTTTGCCATGGACCTTCCTGGCCCTGCTCTCCCTCGGTTATGCCATGGCGCTGTCCTACGGCCATCTCGGCTGGCTGGCGCTTATCTCGGTCGCATTGCTACTGATCGCCGGTTTCGCCGTGCGTCAGCAACAGGTCCGGATCGGCCATTACCTCGGTCACGGCCTGTTTATTTTCATGGCGCTGGCACTGGCGATGCACTGGCTCCCCGGCTTCTACAACGGTCGAGGCATCAATCCGCATCGTATTACCGACGATGCCGTACCGTTTGCGCTGTACCTGAATCTGGACAAACCGCTGATTGGTTTCTGGCTGTTGCTGGTCTGCCCGTGGATTGTCGGTCGGCATTCGCTGCGGCTTTCCATTCCCGCCGCGCTGCTGGGGCTGACACTGAGCAGCGTGCTGGCATTGGGTGGCGCGCTGTTGTTGGGTGTGATCAGTTGGGCCCCCAAATGGCCTGATCAGGCCTGGCTGTGGCTGTTCAACAACCTGTTGCTGGTGACGCTGGTGGAAGAGGCGCTGTTTCGCGGCTACCTTCAGGGCGGCCTCAGCCGGCACTTTAAACACCTGCCTTATGGTGAAAACCTGGCGCTGCTGCTCGCCTCGCTGTTGTTTGGCCTGGTGCATGCGGGCGCTGGCTGGCAATGGGTGTTGCTGGCGAGTCTGGCAGGTGTCGGCTATGGTCTGGCCTACCGTTTCGGCGGGTTAGGTGCGGCCATTGCCACGCATTTCGGTTTGAACCTGCTGCATTTCAGCCTGTTCACCTATCCGATGCTGGCGGACTGACGCAACGGTCGTTTTGCGACGCGCCGCTGATTATTGAAAAATATTCTTCAATAAATCCCTGACGGTGCCGACAACCTCTCAAAGCCTTGCGGATTGAAAAAAGCCATGCGTAACAACCAGCCCATTACACAACGCGAACGGACCTTCCCGGCTCAGCAACGGTTGATCTCCACCACCGATGCCAAGGGCGTGATCACCTACTGCAACGACGCTTTCGTCGAAATCAGTGGGTATTCCCGCGAGGAACTGATCCGTGCACCGCATAACCTGGTTCGTCACCCCGACGTACCGGCCGCGGTGTTCGCGCACATGTGGGGCACATTGAAACAAGGCTTGCCATGGATGGGCATTGTCAAGAATCGCTGCAAGACCGGTGACCACTACTGGGTTAACGCCTACGTCACACCGGTGTTCGATGGCAACCAGGTGATCGGTTACGAGTCGGTGCGGGTCAAACCCACCGCCGAGCAGATCCAGCGTGCCGAAGCGCTCTACCAACGCATCAACCAGGGCAAGTCAGCGATTCCTTCCACCGATAAATGGCTGCCGGTCCTGCAGGACTGGTTGCCGTTCATTCTGGTCAGCCAGCTGAGCTTCATGATCGGTGCCACGCTCAACTCCCAATGGGGTTTTGCCCTGGCCGCCGGTCTTTCGGTGCCATTGGGCCTGCTGGGGTTGAGCTGGCAACAGCGCGGCCTCAAGCGCTTGCTGCGCTTGGCCGAGCAGACCACCTCCGACCCGCTGATCGCGCAGATGTACACCGACAGCCGTGGTGCCCAGGCGCGTCTGGAGATGTCGATCCTCAGCCAGGAAGCCCGCCTGAAAACCTGCCTGACCCGTCTGCAGGACACCGCCGAGCACCTGAGCGACCAGGCGAAACAGTCCGACACCCTGGCTCACAGCAGCTCCACCGGCCTGGAACGTCAGCGCGTCGAAACCGAACAAGTGGCCACCGCCGTCAACCAGATGGCCGCCACCACACAGGAAGTCGCCAGCCACGTGCAACGCACGGCGGACGCGACTCAAGAAGCCAATCGCCTGACCGGGCGCGGCCGTGACATCGCCGGGGAAACCCGCGAAGCCATTCAGCGCCTGTCCGAGGTGGTCGGCGAAACCGGCCTGACCGTGACGCAACTGGCCAAGGACAGCGATGAAATCGGCGGCGTGGTCGACGTGATCAAAGGCATCGCCGACCAGACCAACCTGCTGGCGCTGAACGCCGCCATCGAAGCGGCGCGTGCCGGCGAGATGGGTCGCGGCTTTGCGGTGGTTGCCGACGAAGTTCGCCAATTGGCGCAGCGCACCAGCGAATCCACCGGGCAGATTCACGCCCTGATCGCCAAGCTCCAGCAAACCGCCAGCACCGCCGTGCAAACCATGGAATCCGGGCATCGCCAGGCGGAAGAAGGTGTGGCACGGGTGCTCGAAGCGGATCAGGCACTGGTCGGCATCAGCGAAGCGGTGGCACACATCACCGACATGACCACCCAGATTGCGGCCGCGACCGAAGAGCAAAGCTCGGTGGCCGAAGAAATCAGCCGCAACATCAGCAACATCTCGCAACTGGCCGACCAGACGTCGGAACAGGCGCAGCACTCGGCGTTGTTGAGTGAAGAGCTGACGAAAACGGCGAATACCCAGTATTCGTTGGTGGAGCGGTTTAACCGCTGATTGATGCGGGAAAAACAAAACCCGGACGGTGAAAGCCTCCGGGTTTTTTATTGCCTGATGAAAGTCAAAAATCGACAGCGCGCATTTGGCCGCCACTGCGCGAAATCCAACTAAAAGTACGCACCCAACTGTCAGTTATGACAGTAGACACGCCAGTACGGTGGGGTAGCATTTAAATGCCGTTACAGCCGGCATTTACTTCCTTCGACTTTAAACAGAAAAGGATTTTTCGATGAGCGCTTTTCCTATTTTTTTCCCGGTCGACCATAAAAGTCAGGCAGCTGGTGACGATTTTCACTGGAGATTCACAGGGGCACCGATCTACGCTGAATTTACTTTATTTAGGGCGTTTCTTGGCGGGACTGGTATCGACAATTGGGTTTTCTACGGCTCTACCGGCTCGACTGATCACGGTACGTTCTTCGCGCTTCAATTCTTAGTGCCTTATGAGGGTGAAGACCTGCTAGAGAAAACCTACAAGATTGGGGATGGGCAGCAGCTTACCGTATTCCATTTCCATTCAGTTCCCCCCGCACCTAACTTCACATCCATCCTGGCAGACAAGGCGGAACTTACTATCAGGCTCGATCCAGTCAAGGGGACAGTGCATGGCGATTTCAATGCAAATTTTGATAGAGAGGGCTATCGAATGAATCCGATAGGCACATTCGATTTGAAAAGAGCCGACCAATTACACATGAAGTAGGAAGGCAAAAGTGCCGATCCAAGAACGATGGCTCTCATGACCTCTTCGTGATCAGGCTCCTCGCACGTTTTTGTTGAGCGCACATGTGTGTGTGTGTGCGAGGCAAAACTTCGGAGCACCTGCTCGCGATGAGGTCATTTCTGTAAGGAATGACCTCGCTGAAGAAGCTCAGCCACCCTCCCCACCGCAGCCGCCAAATGCTGCTCATGCGTAAACCCCGAAACCTTCAACGGCTTCAAATCATGATCCCCCGCCACCAGCCAGAACACCTCGATACTCGGCGCCAACGCATAAGCCTCTACCGCCTCACGATTCCCCAACGCATCGCGCTCACCCTGGACAATCAGCGTCCGGGTCTTCAGCGCAGCCAGATGCTCGACCCGTGGCTTCTCCGGCTTGCCTACGGCATAGAACGGATAGCCGAGGCACACCAACGCATCGGCTTCGAGCTCATCGGCCAAAAGACTGGCCATCCGCCCGCCCATGGACTTGCCGCCAATGGCCAGGCGGCCAGTGACATGGCGTCGCACCACGGCATACACCTCACGCCAGCACTCCAGCAGTTTCGGCGCCGGGTTCGGGGGGCGCTTGCCGCCATCGACACGCCGTTGCGCCATGTAGGGGAACTCGAAGCGCAACACGTTGACGCCCTGCGCAGCAAGGCGCGCGGCCATGTCGTTCATCCAGGCGCTGTCCATCGGTGCCCCGGCGCCATGCGCAAGAATCAGCGTCACAGGCTCAACCGAAACCGTTGAAGCGGCTTCATTCCACAGCCATCCATGCTCCCGCACACACTGCGCCCATTGATCCCCGTCAATACTGGCCTTGTGCTCTTTGTCCATGCTTGCCTCGCTTTTAGTCTGCCTATAACTCCAGGCGAAGGGAGCGTCTGCCTTGCGCGAACGCCCTTTCGGCTGAACCGTGGATGGGGAACCATGAACACTTCTATCAGTACCGCCTACAACTACAAGGTGGTCCGCCAATTCGCCATTATGACGGTGGTGTGGGGCATCGTCGGCATGGGGCTCGGGGTTTTTCTCGCGGCTCAATTGGTCTGGCCCGAACTCAACTTCAATTTGCCGTGGACCAGTTTCGGCCGCTTGCGCCCGCTGCACACCAACGCGGTGATCTTCGCGTTCGGCGGCTGCGCCCTGTTCGCCAGTTCGTTCTATTCGGTGCAACGCACCTGCCAGACGCAACTGTTTGCACCGAAAATCGCCGCGTTCTGCTTCTGGGGCTGGCAACTGGTGATCCTGCTGGCGGCGATCAGCCTGCCGCTGGGTTACACCAGTTCCAAGGAATACGCCGAGCTGGAATGGCCGATCGACATCCTGATCACCATCGTCTGGGTCGCCTACGCCATCGTGTTTTTCGGCACGCTGGCCAAGCGCAAGACCAAGCACATCTATGTGGGCAACTGGTTCTTCGGTGGTTTCATCATCACCGTGGCGATTTTGCACATCGTCAACAACCTTGAGCTGCCGGTGAGTTTCACCAAGTCCTACTCGCTGTACGCCGGTGCGACCGATGCCATGGTGCAGTGGTGGTACGGCCACAACGCCGTAGGCTTTTTCCTCACCGCCGGTTTCCTCGGGATGATGTACTACTTCGTGCCGAAACAGGCCGAGCGTCCGGTGTATTCCTATCGCCTGTCGATCGTGCACTTCTGGGCGCTGATCACCCTGTACATCTGGGCCGGTCCGCACCACTTGCACTACACCGCGCTGCCGGACTGGGCGCAGTCGCTGGGCATGGTGATGTCGCTGATTCTGCTGGCGCCAAGCTGGGGCGGCATGATCAACGGCATGATGACGCTCTCGGGCGCCTGGCATAAGTTGCGCAGCGACCCGATCCTGCGCTTCCTCGTGGTCTCCCTGGCGTTCTACGGCATGTCGACCTTCGAAGGACCGATGATGGCGATCAAGACCGTGAACGCCCTCTCCCACTACACCGACTGGACCATCGGCCACGTACACGCCGGCGCACTCGGCTGGGTGGCGATGATTTCCATCGGCGCGCTGTACCACATGATCCCGAAAATCTTCGGTCGCCCGCAGATGCACAGCATCGGCCTGATCAACGCGCACTTCTGGCTGGCCACTATCGGCACCGTGCTGTACATCGCCTCGATGTGGGTCAACGGCATCGCCCAGGGCCTGATGTGGCGCGCAGTCAACGAAGACGGCACGCTGACCTACTCCTTCGTCGAAACCCTGGTGGCCAGCCACCCAGGCTTCATCGTGCGACTGGTGGGCGGTGCGATCTTCCTCAGCGGCATGTTCCTGATGGCTTACAACACCTGGCGCACCGTGCGGGCCTCGCAGCCTGCCGAAGTCGCCGCTGCCGCGCAGATGGCCTGAGGAGTCCGAGATGAAACACGAAACAATCGAAAAAAACGTCGGCCTGCTGATGCTGCTGATGGTCCTGGCCGTGAGCATCGGCGGTCTGACGCAGATCGTCCCGCTGTTCTTCCAGGACGTGACCAATAAACCGGTGGAAGGCATGAAGCCCTATACCGCGCTGCAACTGGAAGGTCGCGACATTTACATCCGCGAAGGCTGTGTCGGTTGCCACTCGCAGATGATCCGGCCGTTCCGTGCCGAGACCGAGCGCTACGGTCACTACTCGGTGGCCGGGGAAAGCGTCTGGGATCACCCGTTCCTGTGGGGTTCCAAGCGTACTGGTCCGGACTTGGCCCGTGTCGGCGGCCGCTACTCCGAAGACTGGCACCGCGCGCACTTGTACAACCCGCGCAACGTGGTGCCGGAATCGAAGATGCCGGCCTATCCATGGCTGGTGGCCAATCAGCTCGACAGCAGCCACACCGAAACCAAGATCAAGGCGATGCGCACCCTCGGCGTGCCGTACACCGATGCCGACATCGCAGGCTCGGTCGAATCGCTCAAGGGCAAGACCGAAATGGACGCACTGGTCGCCTACCTGCAAGTGCTCGGCACTGCCATCAAGAGCAAGAGGTGAGCCATGCCCTTTGAAATAATGAGCGTAATGAGCAGTGGATTGATTCGCGGCCTGGGCACGGTCGTGGTGTTCGTGGCCTTCGTCGGCCTGACGTTGTGGGTGTTCAACAGCAAGCGCAATCCGGAGTTCGCCGAAGCACGTTTGCTGCCGTTCGCCGATGAGCCACAAGCTGATAGCACCCAAGAACCTGAAGCAAGGAGTACCCGGTCATGACCACTTTCTGGAGTACGTGGATCTGCGTACTGACCATCGGCAGCCTGATCGGCCTGACCTGGCTGCTGATCGGCACCCGCAAGGGCGAAACCAAGGGCAGCGTCGACCAGACCATGGGCCACAGCTTCGACGGCATCGAGGAGTATGACAATCCGCTGCCGCAATGGTGGTTCATGCTGTTCGCCGGCACGCTGGTGTTCGCCGTGGGCTACCTGATTCTTTACCCGGGCCTGGGCAACTGGAAAGGCATCCTGCCGGGTTACGAGAACGGCTGGACCGGCGTTCACGAATGGGAAAAGGAGATGAACAAGGCCGACGCGAAGTTCGGACCGATCTTCGCCAAATTCGCCGCCATGCCGGTGGAAGAAGTGGCCAAGGACCCGCAAGCGCTGAAAATGGGCGGTCGCCTGTTCGCCTCGAACTGCTCGGTGTGCCACGGCTCGGATGCCAAGGGCGCTTTCGGTTTCCCGAACCTGGCCGACAGCAACTGGCGCTGGGGCGGCGACGCCGAGATGATCAAGACCACGATCATGGGTGGACGCATGGCGGCGATGCCGGCCTGGGGTGAAATCCTCGGTGAAGCCGGCGTGAAAAACGTTGCCGCGTATGTGCGTCATGAACTGGCCGGCCTGCCATTGCCGGCTGGCGACACCGCCGACCTGCAAGCCGGACAGCAAGCGTTCAGCACCACCTGCGTAGCCTGTCATGGGGCAAACGGCCAGGGCACTGAAGCCATGGGTGCGCCGAACCTGACGCAACCGGCCGGTTTTATCTACGGTACAAGCCTGGCGCAACTGCAACAAACGATCCGCCATGGCCGCCAGGGCCATATGCCGGCGCAGAACGAACTGCTCGGCAACGACAAAGTGCAACTGCTGGCCGCTTATGTGTACAGCCTGTCCCACGGTCTGAATACAGAGCGTTTGCAGGCCGAAGGCAAAAGCGAATAATTCTTGACCGCTCTGCTGCCGCATTCTTCTGGGATGCGGCAGTTCCCTGCCCCTTTGCGACCCATTGTCGCACCCCTCCGTTAGTCCGCCTTTCGGTTCACCAGATTCGGGTCTAAGCTTGCCCCGATGCGGACTGGCTTGAGCCGGTTCCAGGTCGACCCGACCCGATGTGTTCGACGAATCAGCTCGATGACAAGCCGCAAAGGCTGGTAGATACCGGCTGTCGTGCCAATTGCCATCGGTCACTCGATCGTTGCGTTTGAACACACCCCGTTACAACTGACCTGACCCTCTCATCATTTTCGTTCGCTGCGACATTTTGTCCGAGGGCGATTTTGTCCTTACGCGGCGCATGGAAAGGCCGCAGAATCAGCTTTTGAAAGCATTGACCCAGGTCATGGCGCGTTGCAATGACCCCCTGCTTTCTCCATACTTGCGGCCGATTTTTACTCCTAATAAAACACCCAAACCGTGGAACCTTAGAATGAGCACAGCAATCAGTCCGACTGCTTATAACTATAAGGTAGTCCGCCAGTTCGCCATCATGACGGTGGTCTGGGGGATCCTTGGCATGGGGCTCGGTGTCTTCATCGCCTCGCAACTGGTCTGGCCGGAGTTGAACTTCGGTCTGCCGTGGACGAGCTTTGGACGCCTGCGCCCGTTGCACACTAACCTGGTGATTTTCGCCTTTGGTGGTTGTGCACTGTTTGCCACTTCTTATTACGTCGTGCAGCGAACCTGCCAAACGCGACTGATTTCCGACAGCCTCGCGGCCTTCACCTTCTGGGGTTGGCAAGCGGTGATCGTCGGCGCCATCGTTACCTTGCCGCTGGGTTACACCACCACCAAGGAATACGCTGAGCTGGAATGGCCCCTGGCTATTCTGCTGGCCATCGTCTGGGTCACCTACGGTCTGGTGTTCTTCGGCACCATCACCAAGCGCAAGACCAAGCACATCTATGTGGGCAACTGGTTCTACGGTGCCTTCATCGTCGTGACGGCGATGCTGCACATCGTCAACCACGCCTCGCTGCCGGTCAGTTTCTTCAAGTCCTACTCGGCCTACGCCGGTGCGACGGATGCGATGATCCAGTGGTGGTACGGCCACAACGCCGTAGGTTTCTTCCTGACCACCGGCTTCCTCGGGATGATGTACTACTTCGTTCCGAAGCAGGCCGAGCGTCCGATCTACTCCTATCGCCTGTCCATCGTGCACTTCTGGGCGCTGATCACCCTGTACATCTGGGCCGGTCCGCACCACCTGCACTACACCGCGCTGCCGGATTGGGCGCAGTCGCTGGGCATGGCCATGTCGATCATCCTGCTGGCACCAAGCTGGGGCGGCATGATCAACGGCATGATGACCCTGTCGGGCGCCTGGCATAAGCTGCGCACCGACCCGATCCTGCGCTTCCTCGTGGTCTCCCTGGCGTTCTACGGCATGTCGACCTTCGAAGGTCCGATGATGGCGATCAAGACCGTCAACTCGCTGTCGCACTACACCGACTGGACCATCGGCCACGTACACGCCGGCGCTCTTGGCTGGGTAGCAATGATCTCGATCGGCGCGATCTACCACATGATCCCGAAACTGTTCGGTCGCGCGCAGATGCACAGCATCGGCCTGATCAACGCACACTTCTGGCTCGCGACCATCGGTACCGTGCTGTACATCGCTTCGATGTGGGTCAACGGCATCACCCAGGGTCTGATGTGGCGTGCAATCAACGACGACGGCACCCTCACCTACTCGTTCGTCGAAGCGCTGCAAGCCAGCCACCCGGGCTTCATCGTTCGCGCATTGGGCGGCGCATTCTTCGCCACCGGCATGCTGCTCATGGCCTACAACGTATGGCGTACCGTACGTGCCTCGAACCCGGCAGAAGCTGAAGCCGCCGAACAGATTGCTGTAGTTGGAGCTCACTGATGAAGCATGAAGCAGTCGAGAAGAATATTGGCCTGCTGGCCTTCTTCATGGTCATCGCCGTCAGCATCGGCGGCCTGACCCAGATCGTTCCGCTGTTTTTCCAGGACGTCACCAACAAGCCGGTCGAAGGCATGAAGCCTCGTACCGCCCTTGAACTGGAAGGCCGCGACATCTACATCGCCAACGGTTGTGTCAGCTGCCACTCGCAGATGATCCGCCCGTTCCGTGCTGAAACCGAACGCTACGGCCACTACTCGGTTGCCGGTGAAAGCGTCTGGGACCACCCGTTCCTGTGGGGTTCCAAGCGTACCGGTCCGGACCTGGCCCGTGTCGGCGGTCGTTACTCCGATGACTGGCAACGTGCGCATTTGTACAACCCGCGCAACGTAGTGCCCGAGTCGAAAATGCCGGCCTACCCGTTCCTCGTGGAAAACAAGCTCGACGGCAAAGACACCGCCAAGAAAATGGAAGTCTTGCGCACGCTCGGCGTCCCTTACACCGACGAAGACATCGCCGGCGCCAAGGATGCTGTGAAGGGCAAAACCGAAATGGACGCGCTGGTGGCCTATCTGCAAGGCCTGGGCACCATCATCAAAAGCAAACGGTGATTTAGATGGATATCGGGATGATTCGTGGCCTGGGCACCGTTGTTGTGATGGTGGCCTTCATCGGTCTGGCGCTGTGGGTGTTCAGCCCCAAGCGCAAGTCGGAGTTTGAAGACGCGACCTTGCTGCCTTTCGCGGATGATCCCGAAGCCATCAAGCACGTCGAGCAAGCTTCTAGGAGTAACAAAGAATGACTACGTTCTGGAGTCTGTACGTCACAGTCCTCAGTCTCGGCACCATCTTCGCCCTGACCTGGCTGTTGCTGTCCACCCGCAAGGGCCAGCGCAGCGAAGCCACCGAAGAAACGGTTGGCCACTCCTTCGACGGGATCGAGGAGTACGACAACCCGCTGCCGAAATGGTGGTTCATGCTGTTCGTGGGCACCATCATTTTCGCCCTGGGTTACCTGGTGCTGTACCCGGGCCTGGGCAACTGGAAAGGCCTGCTTCCAGGTTACAACTACCTGGATAACGAGAAGCAGACCGCGTTCGCCAACGGCCAGAGCGGCTGGACCGGCGTTCACGAGTGGGAAAAGGAAATGGCCAAGTCGGACGCCAAGTTCGGTCCGATCTTCGCCAAATTCGCTTCCATGCCGATCGAAGAAGTCGCCAAGGACCCGCAAGCCCTGAAGATGGGTGGCCGTTTGTTCGCCTCCAACTGCTCGGTTTGCCACGGCTCCGACGCCAAAGGCGCTTATGGCTTCCCGAACCTGACCGACGCCGACTGGCGCTGGGGTGGCGAAGCGGAAACCATCAAGGCCACCATCATGGGCGGCCGCCACGCGGTCATGCCGGCGTGGGCTGAAGTGATCGGCGAGCAAGGTGTTGCGGACGTTGCTGCGTTCGTCCTGACCAGCCTCGATGGCCGCAAGCTGCCGGAAGGCACCAAGGCTGACCCGGCTGCCGGGCAGAAACTGTTCGCCGCCAACTGCGTGGCGTGCCACGGTCCGGCCGGCAAAGGGACGCCAGCGATGGGCGCACCTGACCTGACCCACCCGGGCGCGTTCATCTACGGTTCGAGCTTCGCTCAACTGCAGCAGACCATCCGTTACGGCCGTCAGGGCCAGATGCCTGCGCAAGAACAGCTGCAAGGCAACGACAAGGTTCACCTGCTGGCCGCTTACGTCTACAGCTTGTCTCACGGTGAGAAAGCTCCGGCGGCGGATGCCCAGTAAGGCAAACGCCTGATGCAAAAAAAAAGGCCCCGCCAGTGATCTGGCGGGGCCTTTTTTATGGGCGACGAGCCTGAATTCATATCACCGGCACTGTCGCTATCAGCTCACGTTTTTGCCACCGGTTGTTGTCGACCGCATAGACGTACAGGCTTTTGCGATCCTCGGAAAAACTGGCGATCAGATAGGTCTGCTGGGATGCACTGCCGCTGATGAAGCCGGGCACACTGCTCGTGTACCACATGGAGCCGCTACTCCCATGGAGATGACCGGCGAATATTGCAGTCACTTCATACTTATCGATCATGTCCCTGAACCGCTTTTCCTGACTCCAGTCACCCATAAAATCATTGGGTTTATGCATGTTCAGCAGAATGATTTTCCCCTGTGCGCGTGCCTGCTGAAGATCACGCTCAAGCCAATCGAGTGCCGGGGTAATTTCAAAATCCTTCGAACTGAAAATAGTGCCTGAAGAGAAGGTCACCGAATAAGTCGGCTCATTATGTAACTGCACCAGGTGCACATCGCCATAATCCCTGGAGTACGCGAGGCTGCCGTAATAAATGGTGCTCGACCCTGAAGCCCGCGCCGCCAGATCCATATTACCGACCTTTCCCCAATAGCGTTCCTTCAGATCCTCAATGCTTCCAGCGGCGCAATTATTCAGAAAACAATCATTCACGTTATTTTGATAGTCATGATTACCCAGCCCGTAGTCATAATCCCCTTGAAGTTTCGCATCCAGCGTCTGCTGGATATAGGAACGTTCACTCGCATGACCGAAGGCGGTCATATCGCCATTGATCATCACGGGAACCGCCGCGCTCCCACCCTGTTGCCGCCTGAAGTCGGCAATGCTGTCGTATTGCGTTTCGATCAGCCACCGGGAACGCTCCAGCCGCTGCGAATCGGACTCCGGCAACCGGGCGTCAGTGTTATCGGTCCAGGGAAACTGCGGGTCCGAAGCGAACACGATATGCCGTGGCGTTTGCGCCGACGACACAACAGGAACTACCCACACACCTACCAGTAACACCAACAACTGCCATCCTTTGCTTAATTCCATCTTGTCCTTTTCCCTAATATTTAATAGTGAGTGCACTCACACAAAATCCATTTAAAACTCACCTGCAAAAATAAAACTACAACAACACTTACTCAGACCTCAACAAACAACACATTTAGAATTGTGAAATATCAACCACACAACCAATTCAACCAACTAAATCACACAACAGATCACTCACCCTAAACTCCATCAAACTTTCAATACAACCACTACATTCAATAAAAATTAATCTCTTTGAACATCTACGCAATACCAGCCACATTGAGAACAAACTGAGTGACCTCGGCACTGGCAGCCGACCTTCGTCACTGCAACGACGAACGGTACAACCTTCTTCATGGATTCAGGTTGCCGAAGCAGAGGATCAAGTAGTAACGTTTCTACATTACCGCTTTCAGGAGGCCAACCATGATGGCCATCACCACTATCTCGAGCCGCGAATTCAATCAGGACACAAGTAGTGCCAAAAAAGCCACGCGCCAGGGACCGGTTATCATCACCGACCGTGGCAAGCCGGCCCATGTACTGCTAAGCATTGAGGACTACCAAAATCTCACCGGCAGCAACGCCAGCATTGTCGATCTATTGGTGATGCCGGAAGCGGCAGACATCGAGTTCGAAACCGAGCGCGCCGTGATCATTCATCGACCCGTGGACCTGTCCTGATGTTTCTGCTCGACACCAATGTAATTTCTGAATTGCGCAAACCCCGGGCGGATGCAAACGTCGTCGCCTGGGCCAAAAGCGTCATCGCCCCACGAATGTTTATTTCGGCCATTACCCTAAAGGAGCTGGAGACCGGGGTTCTGCGAATGGAGCGTCGTGACCCCGCGCAGGGGAAGGTATTGCGTACCTGGCTTAAGCGACATGTCATGCCAGCCTTTGATGCCAGAATCTTGCCCGTCGACGCCGCCGTGGCCCTACGCTGTGCCGGCTTGCATGTTCCAGACAGCACTAACGAAAGCGACGCGCTGATTGCAGCGACTGCCCTGGTGCATGGTCTGACGGTGGTCACTCGCAATATCGGCGACTTTCAATCCAGCGGCGTTGCACTGATCAATCCATGGGCCGATTGAACGTCGGCACCCGCAAAACCGTCCATAATTTCACCAGTCAATTGATTCAAGTCATTACACCGTCAGTTGGTTTCCACCAACGTGACCAAAGGTCGCACCCTTGATCTAGAGCTACAGGCGTATCATTGCGCCACTGCAACACCCCTTTTTGACCGCGGTCGGCATGTACTGACCGAGGCATTTTTCCACTGCCGTGGGATGCAACTGATGAGCAACCAGATTCCGGTACACGACGTTACCCCGCCTGCCAAGAACGCGAACAACAGCGTCGACCTCTACGCCTCTCGAGAAAAGATCTACACCCGAGCCTTCACTGGCCTGTTCCGTAACCTGCGGATGATGGGCGGCGCGTTTTTGTTTCTGTTGTATTTCGGCACGGTCTGGCTGAACTGGGCCGGTCATCAAGCTGTCTGGTGGAACCTGCCGGAGCGTAAGTTCTTTATTTTTGGCGCAACGTTCTGGCCGCAGGATTTCATCCTGCTCTCGGGCATTCTGATTGTCAGTGCGTTCGGCCTGTTCTTCATTACCGTGTACGCCGGTCGTGTCTGGTGCGGTTATACCTGCCCGCAGAGCGTCTGGACGTGGATTTTCATGTGGTGCGAGAAGGTCACCGAAGGCGACCGCAACCAGCGCATCAAGCTCGACAAGGCGCCGATGAGCGCCAACAAGTTCCTGCGTAAATTCAGCAAGCACTCGATGTGGCTGCTGATCGGCTTCGCAACCGGCATGACCTTCGTCGGTTACTTCTCGCCGATCCGCGAACTAACCATAGAATTCTTCACTGGCGAAGCGGATGGCTGGTCGTATTTCTGGGTCGGGTTCTTCACCCTCGCCACTTACGGCAACGCCGGCTGGTTGCGCGAGCAGGTGTGCATCTACATGTGTCCGTATGCACGCTTCCAGAGCGTGATGTTCGACAAGGACACGCTGATCGTTTCCTACGATCCACGTCGCGGTGAAAGCCGCGGCCCGCGCAAGAAAGGCATCGACTACAAGGCTCAGGGCCTGGGCGATTGCATCGACTGCACCATGTGCGTCCAGGTCTGCCCGACCGGCATCGACATCCGCGACGGCCTGCAAATCGAATGCATCGGTTGCGCTGCGTGCATCGATGCCTGCGACAGCATCATGGACAAGATGGATTACCCGCGCGGCCTGATCAGCTACACCACCGAGCACAACCTGTCCGGGCAAAAAACCCATAAACTGCGCCCGCGCCTGATCGGCTACGCCGCTGTATTGCTGGCGATGATGGCGTTGCTGGCGACCGCGTTCTTCATGCGTTCGCTGGTCGGTTTCGACGTCAGCAAAGACCGCGTGCTGTACCGCGAGAACGCCGAAGGCCGGATTGAAAACGTCTACAGCCTGAAGATCATGAACAAGGATCAGCGCGACCACACCTACGTGCTGGAAGCCGCCGGCCTGCCGGATCTCAAGCTGCAAGGCAAACGCGAGATCAAGGTCGCCGCCGGCGAAATTTTCAGCCAGCCGGTGGAACTGTCCATCGCGCCGGAAAAACTGCCATCGAGCACCAACGAGGTGAAATTCATCCTCAAGGATGCCGATGACGAGAGCATCCACGTTGAAGCCAAGAGCCGGTTCATCGGCCCACAAATTCGTTAAGAGAAGTGATCATGCCCGCAGCAAACGCCGCAAGTCCCTGGTACAAGCATCTTTGGCCGTGGATCATCATTGCCATCCTCGCCTGTTCGGTGACTTTGACCTTGTCCATGGTGACCATCGCGGTGAACAACCCGGACAACCTGGTCAACGACAACTACTACGAGGCCGGCAAAGGCATCAACCGCTCCCTCGACCGTGAACTGCTGGCGCAAACCCTGCTCCTGCGCGCCAGCGTGCACCTGGATGACGTGACCGGCGAAGTCGACCTGCGCCTGAGTGGCAACAGCCAACCGAAAACCCTCGAACTGAACCTGATCTCGCCGACCCAGCCGGAGAAGGATCGCAAGATCACCCTCGCCCAAAGCGAAACCGAACAGGGCCGCTACATCGGCCAGTTGAGCGACAAGGTGGAAGGTCGTCGTTTTGTCGAATTGCTGGGTACTCAGGACGACCACATCTGGCGTATGTTCGAAGAAGAGCTGGTCAGCCATGACAAGGATCTGCTGCTGGGTGACGAACCGCTGCAGGGCGCCGAAGACCTGAAAAAGTAAAGTCGCGCTTCGCGCTTCGCGCATTCGCGAGCAAGCCCGCTCCCACATTTGAAACGCATTCCAATGTGGGAGCGGGCTTGCTCGCGAAGAGGCCATATCCGACGATAGAGATTCAGCGGTACTAGTGATTACCCCATGACCACCCCAACCCCCTGCTACCACTGCGCCCTGCCCGTCCCGGCCGGCAGCCGCTTCACCGCGGCCGTCCTCGGTGAAACCCGCGAGTTCTGCTGCCCGGGTTGTCAGGCGGTGGCCGAAGCGATTGTCGCCGGCGGGCTGGAAAGCTATTACCAGCACCGCAGCGAAGCCTCGGCCAACCCCGAAGCGTTGCCGGTGCAGTTGGTGGATGAACTGGCGCTGTACGATCGCGCCGACGTGCAAAAACCCTTCGTGCGCCACGAAGGCGAACTCGCCGAGACCACGCTGCTGATGGAAGGCATCAGTTGCGCGGCCTGTGGCTGGCTGATCGAGAAACACCTGCGCGGCTTGCCGGCGGTGGCCGAAGCGCGCCTCAACCTGTCCAACCATCGCCTGCACGTACGCTGGGCCGATGCGCAATTGCCGCTGAGCCAGGTGCTCAGCGAGTTACGCCACATCGGTTACGCCGCCCATCCCTATCAAGCCGACCGCGCCAGCGAACAACTGGCCAGCGAAAACCGCCTGGCCCTGCGCCAACTCGGGGTTGCCGGACTGCTGTGGTTCCAGGCGATGATGGCGACCATGGCCACCTGGCCGGAATTCAACATCGACCTCAGCCCCGAGCTGCACACCATCCTGCGCTGGGTCGCGCTGTTCCTCACCACGCCGATCGTGTTCTACAGCTGTGCGCCGTTCTTCAAAGGGGCGATGCGCGATTTGCGTACCCGCCACCTGACCATGGACGTTTCGGTGTCGCTGGCGATTGGCAGTGCCTACATCGCCGGGATCTGGACCTCGATCACCGGGGTCGGCGAATTGTATTTCGATGCCGTCGGCATGTTTGCGCTGTTCCTGCTGGCCGGGCGTTATCTGGAACGTCGCGCCCGCGAACGCACCGCCGCCGCGACCGCACAGCTGGTCAACCTGCTGCCCGCCTCGTGTTTGCGCCTGAGCGCCGACGGCCAGAGCGAGCGGATCCTGCTCAGCGAACTGCGCGTCGGCGATCAGGTTCTGGTGCATCCCGGCGCGATCCTGCCGGCCGACGGCAAGATCCTCGACGGTCAGTCGAGCATCGACGAATCCCTGCTGACTGGCGAATACCTGCCACAGCCACGCACGCTCGGTGATGCCGTCACCGCCGGCACCCTGAACGTCGAGGGTGCGTTGACCGTGGAAGTCCTCGCCCTCGGCCAGGACACCCGACTGTCTGCCATCGTCCGCCTGCTCGACCGCGCCCAGGCCGAGAAGCCACGACTGGCGGAGATCGCCGACCGCGCCGCGCAATGGTTCCTGCTGCTGACGCTGATCGCCTCCGCTTGCATTGGCCTGCTGTGGTGGGAGCTGGACTCATCGCGCGCCTTCTGGATTGTCCTGGCGATGCTCGTCGCGACCTGCCCCTGCGCCCTGTCCCTCGCCACACCGACCGCCCTCACCGCCGCCACCGGCACGCTGCACAAGCTCGGTCTTCTGCTGACCCGCGGCCATGTGCTGGAGGGCCTGAACCAGATCGACACGGTGATTTTCGACAAGACCGGCACCCTCACCGAAGGGCGCCTGGCGCTGCGCTCGATCCGCCCGCTCGGCGCGCTCGACAGCGATCAATGCCTGGGCCTCGCCGCCGCCCTCGAAAACCGTTCCGAACACCCCATCGCCCGTGCGTTTGGTCGCGCGCCACTGGCCGCTGAAGAAGTCCACAGCACGCCGGGGCTGGGCCTGGAAGGCGTGGTCGGTGAGCAGCGTTTGCGCATCGGCCAACCGGGTTTTGTCTGCGAACTCAGTGGCGCTGCCATCCCGCTGATGCCGAATGAAGCCGGCCAATGGCTGCTGCTCGGCGACAATGCCGGACCGCTGGCATGGTTCGTCCTCGACGACCGTTTGCGCGCCGATGCACCCGCGTTGCTGGAAGCCTGCCGGGCGCGCGGCTGGCGCACGTTGCTGCTGTCGGGTGACAGCTCGCCGATGGTCGCCAGCGTCGCCGCCGAGCTGGGCATCGACGAGGCCCGTGGCGGTTTGCGTCCGGACGACAAATTGCAGGTCCTGCAACAGTTGCACAAGGAAGGTCGCAAGGTGTTGATGCTCGGTGACGGCGTGAATGACGTGCCGGTACTGGCCGCCGCCGACATCAGCGTCGCCATGGGGTCGGCCACCGATCTGGCGAAAACCAGTGCGGATGCGGTGTTGTTGTCCAACCGCCTGGACGCGTTGGTGCAAGCCTTCAGCCTCGCTCGGCGCACCCGTCGGGTCATCATCGAGAACCTGTTGTGGGCCGGGCTGTACAATGGCCTCATGTTGCCGTTCGCCGCCCTCGGCTGGATTACGCCAGTGTGGGCGGCGGTCGGCATGTCCATCAGTTCGTTGACCGTGGTGCTGAACGCCCTGCGCCTGACTCGCCTGCCGAGCACGCCGGCCGCCAGCGCCACGCCAGAAACCCGCCCGCTGCCGGCTTGAGCCGCGCGGGCATGGAGCCTCACCATGCCAGCTCTCTACGTGATGATCCCGGCCGCACTGCTGATCGTCGCCATCGCGGTCTACATCTTCTTCTGGGCGGTCGACAGCGGTCAGTACGACGACCTCGACGGCCCGGCCCACAGCATCCTGTTCGACGACCAGGACCCGAACCACACCGCGGCGGTCGACGAGGCCAGCGGCCATCCGGCCAAACCGGACGACAAGGCGCCCCCGCATGTTTGAGCTGGCGCCACTGCTGGTGTCGGCGGTCATCCTGGGCCTGCTCGGCGGCGGGCATTGCCTGGGCATGTGCGGCGGTTTGATGGGCGCGTTGACCCTGGCGATTCCCAAGGAACAGCGCAGCCGCCGGTTTCGATTGCTGCTGGCCTACAACCTCGGGCGGATTCTCAGTTACGCAGCGGCCGGCCTGCTGATTGGCCTGGCGGGTTGGGCCGTGGCGAACAGCCCGGCGGCGATGTTCATGCGTATCCTCGCCGGATTGCTGCTGATCGCCATGGGGCTTTATCTCGCCGGCTGGTGGAGCGGCCTGACCCGCATCGAAAGCCTCGGTCGCGGTCTGTGGCGGCATATCCAGCCCGTCGCGAACAAGCTGTTGCCAGTGTCGAGCCTGCCGCGAGCCTTGTTACTCGGCGCGCTCTGGGGCTGGCTGCCGTGCGGGCTGGTTTACAGCACGTTGCTGTGGTCGGCGAGCCAGGGCAATGCGCTGGACAGTGCATTGCTGATGCTCGCGTTCGGGCTGGGCACCTGGCCGGTGCTGCTCGCCACGGGGCTGGCGGCCGAGCGGGTCACGGCGCTGTTGCGCAAACGGTATGTACGGATGACGGGTGGCTTGCTGGTGATGCTGTTTGGCATCTGGACCTTGCCGGGGCCGCATCAGCATTGGCTTATGGGGCATTGATCGGCGGCGCGGCCTTCGCGGGCAAGTCGAATCGTCGCACCGCTCGCTCCTACAGGGGAATGTAATTCAATGTAGGAGCGAGGCTTGCCCGCGAAGAGGCCCGCACCCACAACACAAATCCTGACCGTTGATGCAAATCAAGATGCCCCAACGCCGCACCCCATAGACTTGCCGACACTGCCAGCCTATCCGGGGGAATGCCCGCATGATGCTCGACGCCATTCGTTGGGATACTGATCTGATCCGCCGTTATGACCTGGCGGGACCGCGTTACACCTCCTACCCGACCGCCGTGCAGTTCGATGGTCATGTCGGCACCTTCGACCTGTTCCATGCGCTGCGCGAAAGCCGCAAGGCCCTGCGGCCTTTGTCGCTGTATGTGCACGTGCCGTTCTGCGCGAACATTTGCTACTACTGCGCCTGCAACAAAGTCATCACCAAGGATCGCGGCCGCGCCCTGCCCTACTTGCAGCGCCTGGAGCAGGAAATCCAGCTGATCGCCTGCCATCTCGACCCGGCGCAGAAGGTCGAGCAATTGCACTTCGGTGGCGGCACACCGACCTTTCTCAGCCATGACGAACTGCGTCAGCTGATGGCCCAATTGCGTAAAAGCTTCAATTTGCTGGAGGACGATTCCGGCGACTACGGCATCGAGATCGACCCGCGCGAAGCCGATTGGTCGACCATGGGCCTGCTGCGCGAACTGGGTTTCAACCGGGTCAGCATCGGCCTGCAAGACCTCGACCCGGCCGTGCAACGGGCGGTGAATCGCCTGCAAAGCCTGGAGGAAACCCGGGCGGTGATCGACGCCGCACGGACGCTGCAATTTCGCTCGATCAACATCGACCTGATCTACGGTTTGCCAAGGCAGACACCGGAGAACTTCGCCCGCACGGTCGACGAAGTGATCAACCTGCAACCGGACCGCCTGTCGGTGTTCAACTACGCGCACTTGCCGGAACGCTTCATGCCGCAACGGCGAATCAACAGCGACGAATTGCCGACACCGGCACAGAAGCTGGAAATGCTCCAGCGCACCATCGAACAACTGACCGCCGCCGGCTACCGTTACATCGGTATGGATCACTTCGCCCTGCCCGACGATGAGCTGGCAATTGCTCAGGAAGAATCAACCCTGCAACGCAACTTCCAGGGCTACACCACTCACGGCCATTGCGACCTGATCGGCCTCGGCGTCTCGGCCATCAGCCAGATTGGCGACTTGTACTGCCAGAACAGCAGCGACCTGAATCATTACCAGAACGCCTTGGCCTCAGCACAACTGGCCACCAATCGCGGCCTGCTGTGCAATGCCGATGACCGCCTGCGGCGAGCGGTGATTCAACAATTGATTTGCAGTTTCAACCTGGAGTTCGCTGATATCGAGAAGGCTTTCAACATCGATTTTCGCGGTTACTTCGGCGAATTGTGGCCGCAACTGCAACGCATGGCCGAAGACGGACTGATCGAACTGAACAATGAGCGGATCACCGTATTGCCGGCCGGACGATTGCTGGTGCGTTCGGTGTGCATGGTGTTCGACGCGTATCTGGAGCAACAGAATCGCCAGCGGTTTTCGCGGGTCATCTAACGTTCCAACAGCAGGGAAGTCGTCTTCAGCACTTGCTCAGGGGTCAGGCTCGCCTGCGAGATGGCTTTGGACAGCACCATATTGGCCGTGATCAGCCCGCCATTGAGGGTGGTGATGGTCGCTTGCAGCGCGCCGAGCTTGGCCCTTCGTTCTTCTGCTGAAAGTCGCTTGTCTGCCATTACCGCTTGCATGCTCGCGACTTTCTCGGCGATCTGCTTCTGTATTCGGCGAATCATTTTCAGGATCTGTTGAATGTTTTCCGGCAACCCGCTTTCTTCAATGTCCTTGTTGTCATCGTGGGAACTGGCAGCCTTGGTCAAACCGGCGCCAGACAACGAGACTTTGATGCCTTCAGCCACGGGCGAAGTGGCCGGGCCAATGGCGATTGCCGAGTCTTCGCCGGCCAGGCCGTTTGCGGGCTCATGCAGTGTTTGCACACCACTGTTGCCGGGGTTGAGCACGCCGATGGTGGCCATGAAACGAGTACCTGCGCATAGGTTGATGCCAGTTTATCGGCCACCGACAGCGGCGCTTTACCATGGCGTGACAAATCGGCACAGCGCTGGCCTGAACGTCTTCCGGTGAGGTACCCTTACGTCTTATGTGTGCTTTCCCACAAGGATTTAAGAAATGTCCGAGCCAGTAAAACTGCGCGCTCATAACCAGGCCCATTGCAAGGACTGCAGCCTGGCTCCCCTCTGCTTGCCACTTTCTCTGAATCTGGAAGACATGGATGCGCTGGACGAAATCGTTAAACGTGGCCGCCCACTGAAGAAGGGCGAGTTCCTGTTCCGTCAGGGCGACGTTTTCGACTCCGTTTATGCAGTACGTTCTGGCGCCCTGAAAACCTTCAGTCTCAGCGATGGCGGTGAAGAACAACTCACCGGTTTCCATCTGCCGAGCGAGCTGGTTGGCCTGTCGGGCATGGACACCGAAAAGCATCCGGTCTCGGCGCAAGCACTGGAAACCACCTCGGTCTGCGAAATTCCGTTCGAACGCCTCGACGAACTGGCGCTGCAACTGCCACAACTGCGCCGTCAGTTGATGCGCGTGATGAGCCGTGAAATCCGCGACGATCAACAGATGATGTTGCTGCTGTCGAAAAAAACCGCTGACGAGCGCATCGCCACCTTCCTGGTCAACCTGTCGGCGCGCTTCCGCGCTCGCGGCTTCTCGGCCAATCAGTTTCGCCTGAGCATGTCGCGCAATGAAATCGGCAACTACCTGGGCCTGGCGGTGGAAACTGTGTCGCGGGTGTTCACGCGCTTCCAGCAGAACGAGCTGATCGCCGCCGAAGGCAAGGAAATCCACATCCTCGACCCGATCCAGCTCTGCGCCCTCGCCGGCGGTTCGATCGAAGGCTGATTACGACCACGGCGGCTGAGCGAAACGGTTCAGCCGCCGTTATACTGCGACGTTTGCAGCCTGCCAGGACACCTAGACAATGGTCTTCGACTCCTTCGACATCAAATCCCTGATCCGCCCGGTGATCGACTTCCCGAAACCGGGCGTCATTTTTCGCGACATCACCCCACTGTTCCAGTCGCCTACCGCCCTGCGCCTGGTGATGGACAGCTTTGTCCACCGTTATGTCGAGGCCGATTTCACCCACATCGGCGCCATGGATGCCCGTGGTTTCCTGATCGGTTCGGTGCTGGCCTATCAGTTGAACAAGCCGCTGGTGCTGTTCCGCAAGCAAGGCAAACTGCCGGCGGATGTGCTGGCCGAAGGTTATGCGACCGAGTACGGCGAAGCCTTCCTTGAAGTCCACGCCGACAGCTTGTGTGAAGGCGACTCGGTGGTGATGTTCGATGATTTGATCGCCACCGGCGGCACGCTGATTGCGGCGGCGAACCTGATTCGACGCATGGGCGCGCGGGTGCATGAAGCGGCGGCGATTATTGATCTGCCGGAGCTGGGTGGGTCGCAACGCCTGGAAGACATGGGGATTCCGACGTTTTGCCTGACGCAGTTTGCCCTGAGCGATAAATAAGCGGCGTCTACAAAGGCCTCTTCGCGGGCAAGCCTCGCTCCTACAGGATAATGCGACCCCTTGTAGGAGCGAGGCTTGCCCGCGAAGGCGTCAGCAGCAACACCACAACACTCAAAGCCCCATCTGCTTACTGATGATCTCGTTCATCACTTCCCGTGTCCCGCCACCAATCGACAAGATGCGATTGTCCCGGTACAGCCGCTCCACCAGGCTTTCACGCATATAACCCAAGCCCCCCAGAATCTGCACCGCATCCGTGGTAATCCGATCCGCCGTGTCCGTCGCGAAATTCTTCGCCATGGAAATCTCCTTGATCACACTCTGCCCCGCCGCCATTTTCGCCGCCTGGCGGTAAGTGAACTCCCGTGACACTTCCAGCGCCGTAGCCATTTCGGCGAGGCGATGCTTGAGCACCTGAAACTTGCCGATGGGCTTGCCGAACGCTTCGCGCTGACGGGCCCATTTCAAGCTTTCCTCCAGCGCCAGTTGCGCGGTCATGTTGGCCATCAGCGCCAACGCCAGGCGTTCACTCTGGAAGTTACCCATGATGCAAGCGAAGCCCATGTTCTCCGCGCCGATCAGATGGCCTACAGGTACGCGGCAATCATCGAAGAACAATTCGGCGGTGTCCGACGCCCACCAGCCCATTTTCTTCAACTGACGGCCTACGGTGAACCCTGGCGTGCCCTTCTCGATCAGCAACAGGCTGATGCCACCAAAACCGGGCGCACCGGTGCGCACTGCAACGGTGTAGTAATCCGCACGCACGCCACTGGTGATAAAGGTTTTGCTGCCGCTGACCCGGTAGACGTCGCCGTCACGCACGGCGCGGGTTTGCAGGTTGGCCACGTCGGAGCCACCGCTGGGCTCGGTGACGGCCAGGGCACTGATCTTCTCGCCAGCCAGCACGGCCGGCACGACACGATCGCGAACGTCCGGCCTGGCCCATTTGAGAATGGGCGGCAGACCGATGTCCAGCGAACCCAACCCGGCGACCAGACCGCCAGAGCCGCAGCGCATCAACTCTTCGCTGGCGGCGATTTTGGCGAACAGATCACCTTCATGGCTGCCGCCCAGGGTTTCGGGGTAACCGATGCCCAGGATCCCCGCTGCACCGGCCTTGAGGTAGAGTTCGCGGGGAAAGCTTTCGGCTTCTTCCCACTGGTCGATGTCCGGAAGAATCTCGCGCTCGACGAAACGTCTGACGCTGTCGCGGACCAATTGGTGGCTGGGGTCGAAGTATTCCTGGAAGGCAGGCATCGGCGAACTCCATGGAAGGGTTCAGCGACGTTAACCGAGCGCTTGCTTGGTTTTCAACAGGATTGTGTGAATCAGATGGACCGAGTCGCTCCCTTCGCGGGCAAGCCTCGCTCCTACAGGTTTTGCATAGCCCTTGTAGGAGCGAGGCTTGCCCGCGAAGGCGTCAACCCAAACACCGAAAACTACAAAGCGATCGGCTTACGCCCCGCAAACGAATGCGCCAACGTCCCGCCATCCACCAGTTCCAGCTCGCCACCCAACGGCACGCCGTGGGCAATGCGCGAGGCGATCAGGCCTTTGTTGCTGAGCAACTGGGCGATGTAGTGCGCCGTGGCTTCACCCTCGACCGTCGGGTTGGTCGCCAGGATGACTTCGGTAAAAGTGCCCGCTTCTTCGATCCGCGCCATCAATTGCGGAATCCCGATGGCTTCCGGCCCCAGCCCGTCGAGCGGCGACAGGTGGCCCTTGAGCACAAAGTAACGACCGCGGAAACCGGTCTGCTCCACCGCGTAGACGTCCATCGGCCCTTCCACCACGCACAGCAAGGTGTCGTCGCGGCGGTTATCGGCGCATTGCGGGCACAGGTCGTCTTCGGTCAGCGTGCGGCACAACCGGCAATGCCCCACCCCTTCCATCGCCTGGCTGAGTGCCAGGGCCAGTCGCGAGCCACCGCTGCGATCACGCTCGAGCAGCTGCAACGCCATGCGTTGGGCAGTTTTCTGACCCACACCTGGCAAAATTCGCAGGGCATCGATCAGTTGGCGAATCAAAGGGCTGAAGCTCATGGGGAAACGTCCGACAAAACAACGAGACGCGGTTTATACCCGCGCCTCTCTTTAGCGTCAAATACTCAGTCCTGCGCGACGCGCACCACCAGTTTGCCGAAGTTGCGTCCCTCCAGCAGGCCGATGAACGCCTCGGGTGCATTCTCAAGACCCTCGACCACATCTTCGCGGAATTTCACCTTGCCGTCGCGCACCCACGGCGCCATGGCGCTGACGAATTCCGGCTGGCGATCACCGTAGTCGTCGAACACGATGAAGCCCTGAATCCGCACACGCTTGGTCAGCAAGGTGCGCTGCAATTGCGGCAGGCGATCCGGACCGGTCGGCGCCTCGCTGGCGTTGTAGGAAGCGATCAGGCCGCACAGTGGAATCCGCGCCTTGGGGTTGAGCAACGGCACCACCGCGTCGAATACCTTGCCGCCGACGTTCTCGTAATAAATGTCGATGCCCTGGGGACACGCCTGAGCCAGCTCATCGGCGAAGTCGGGACTCTTGTGGTCGATGCAGGCATCGAAACCCAACTCATCCACCACATAGCGGCACTTGTCCGCGCCACCGGCCACGCCGACCACACGCAGGCCTTTGATCTTCGCCACTTGCCCGACCACTGAACCCACCGCACCTGACGCCGCCGCGACCACAAGGGTTTCTCCAGAGGCTGGCTGGCCGATGTCCATCAAGCCCATGTAGGCGGTCATGCCCGGCATGCCGAGCACACCCAGCGCCATCGACGGGCTCGGCAGCCCGGACGGCACCGGAATGATATTGCGACCGTCGCTGATGCTGTGGCTCTGCCACCCGGTAGCGCCGACGACCAGGTCACCTTGCTGAAATTTCGGATTCAGCGAGCGCTCGACACGGCTGACGGCGCCACCGGTCATCACTTCGTCGATTGCCACTGGCGCCGCGTAGGACGGTGCGTCACTCATGCGGCCGCGCATGTAGGGGTCCAGCGACAGGTACAGGGTTTTGAGCAATATCTGGCCATCCGCCAGGTCCGGCAGCGCTTCCCGTTCCAGGCGAAAATTCTCCGGCGTCGGTGCGCCCACCGGGCGGGACGCCAGGACGATACGTTGGTTGAGGGTCAATGCTTGTGGCATGTGAGCGTCTCCTTTGATCGATGAATTTGGCGGTATAGGGAAGCAGACCTTTGTGGCGGTCGGGTGTTCGATGTTTCTACCTTGAGACCGAGTCGACCTCTTCGCGGGCAAGCCTCGCTCCTACAGG
>NZ_CATKQM010000026.1:0-70280 GCF_949768225.1 Pseudomonas sp. IT-P44
TCGGGGGGTGTCAGGAAACGCCTACAAATTTCCATGAATTATCATCTCGAGGCTCATTTGCCATGCCCTCTATCGCCTTTCGTTTGCCCGTAAAACGCTCCGCCCTGGCCATGGCGGTGATGTCGACCCTGTCGATGCCGACCTTCGCCGCCGACACCCAACTGCAAACCGTCACCGTCCAGGCGAGTGCAAGCGATTCCGACGATGACGCGCTGCCCACCCGGCCGCCCACGTCCGTCTACGGTGGCATCGAAACCAAGGTGCTCGACACGCCGCGCTCCATCACCCAGATCAACGCCGAGCAACTGGCCAGCGACTCGATCCGCAGCGCCGATGACCTGGTGAAATACGCCCCCGGTATTACTCGCGGCGGCGGCCAGAACGCCGGCCTCGCCCCGCAGTTCCGCGCCCAGGGCTCCGAAGTGTTCCAGGACGGGCAACGCGCATACGGCGTGCGCCACCCGGCCAACTTCAACGCCTACGAAGGCGCCGACATCGTCGCCGGCCCGTCTTCGGTGACCTACGGTTCGGTGTCGGGCAGTGGCGGATACGTCAATTACCTGAGCAAGAAACCCAATTTCAACGAATTCAAAACCAAACTCAGCGGCGAACTGGGCGCCTGGGTGCCGGACGGTGAATCCCGCGATTCCAGTAAATTCAGCATCGACAACACCGGGCCGCTGACTGACAACCTCGCCTATCGCCTGAGCATCACCAAGCAGCGCCAGGAAGACTTCTACGACAACGTCGACAACAACTTCGACGCGTTCTACGGCGCCCTCGCCTGGCGCAACGACACTGTGCGGGTCGACTGGAACGCCAGCTACGACAATTACTACGACTACAACATCACCCACGGCTGGAACCGCGCCAACCAGGAACTGGTGGACAGCGGCAAGTACTACGCCGGGCGCGCCACGCCGATCATCCAGAACGGCAACACCCTGTGGTCGCCGGTGCTGGCGTCCGGCGCAGCCGATGCGCCGACCCTCGGCTGGGTCAAACGACAGCGCAACGCACAAGGTCAATACAGCGTGGTCAACGGCAGCTTCCAGACGGCCTCGCCCAACACCCAAAGCAACCCCGGCAGTTTGCGCGGCTGGGTGTATGACCCGACGTTGACGGGCAATGGCCTGACCAGCCTGTCGTCACAAACCGGCCAGCGCGACGAGGATGAAAACAGCTCGCGGCGCTTCACCACACAGCTGCGGGTCGAAGCCGACCTGACACCGACCATCACCCTGGCCAACAGCACCTTCTACCAGCGCTCCAAAGACATGACCAATGCGGTCGGTTCTTTCCAGGTGCAGTCCAAGGACAATCTGTTCGATAACCGCTTCGAATTCCGCTCGCGCAACGAGGTGCAACTCGGCGGCTTGACCCTGCGCGATGACAGCAACACCGGGGTGATCTACCGCCGCGAGTTCAACCAGTCGATCGCCGCCAACAACAATTTCGGCTCGACCATCAACGCCTATGACTTGACCCAGGACCCGTCGGGCAAGAATCCCGGCACTTTGCTGGGCCTCACCGGCTCCAACCCTGCCGGCGGCAATGGCGCCTGGATCGGCCAGCCCGGCGTGGCGCAATTCTCCAACTACTACGGCTGGCTGAATCTGCCGGCGATGTACCCGGCGGGCCACGGTTTATACGCCGAGTCGGTGGCGCCCTACACCGCCGAAAGCACCTGGACCACCAAGACCCTGTTCAGCCAGCACAACCTGCGATTCGGTGACAGCGTCGGTCTGAACATTGGCGCCAGCCGCAGCTGGATCGACGCTGAAATCGAGAACCCGTTCGTGCTGGCCGGTGGCAATCCGCGCAAGGACAGCGACAATTATCGGCTGTTCGCGTTTCAGGTCAGCCCGTACATCAAACCGACCGAAAACAGCACGCTGTATTACACCTTCGATCGCTCATTGGCGGTCAATACCGGGTTCTTCTCCAACGGCCTCGGCTGGGGCAGCGGCGCCGGTGCCAATCAGCTCAACCCGCTGGCCTTCCAGAGCCTCAGCGTGTTGCACGAAGTCGGGCTGAAAATCGAAGCGGTGCCCAACGAACTGTTCATGACCCTGGCCGCGTTCAAGCAGGCGCGGGATCAATCGCCCGACAGCAATAACAACATTGCCCGACTGGTGATCAAGGGCGTGGAATCGACCCTTCGCTACCAGCCGGACAATCACCTGCGCAGCGGCCTCAACCTGTCAAAACTCAGCGCCTACAACGAGTTTGCCTCGCAGGCCGGTTTCGCCTCGGCCGGGTTTGTGCCCGACAACGGCACGGTGTTCGGCGACAACAACAGCCTCAATCAGCGGCCGTCCGGGCGCTTCGACGCGGTGCAGATTCCCGAGTACACCGCCAGCGGTTATGTCGACTATCGCTTTGACTCGGGCTTCGGCGCCGAGCTGTCCGGCTGGTGGACCAGCAGCTGGTATTTGAACCTGAGCAAGACCGTGAAAATCCCCGACGAGTACAACCTCGACCTCGCGGTGTATTACCGCCAGCCGCAATGGAGCACCACGTTGCGGGTGCTCAACCTGACCAACGAACTGAACTTCGTCAGCGGCCTGGCCGGCTCGACCAATACCTTTTTGCAACCCATGCCTGGCCGTACGTTGCTGGCCCAGGTGGATTACCAGTTTTAACGCAGCCGCACCTATCGCTATCAGGAGTGTTCCATGTCCATTGAATTTGTCGGCATGATTTTCCCCCGCCAGTGGTCCGAGACCCGTGGCATTCGCAGTGCGGATTTCGATCTGGACTTTATCCGCCACCACGCCCGCGCCCATGAACACGCAGGCTTCGACCGGGTGCTGATCGCCAGCGGCCCGGGCAGTGCGGACAGTTTGCAGATTGCGGCCTACGCGGCGGCGCACACCGAGCGCCTGGGGTTCATGATCGCCCATCGTCCGGCATTGAACGCCCCCACCGCCGCTGCCCGAGCCTTCGCGACACTCGATCACACCACCGGCGGCGGGCGGATTCGCCTGCATGCGATTACCGGCATCACCGCCGAACCCCAGGAAGGCGACTTCCTGCTGGACAAGACCGAACGTTACAAGCGCACCGATGAGTACCTGGAGATCGTCCGGCGCACCTGGACGGCTGAAGAACCGTTCGACTTCGAGGGGCAGTATTTCAACATCAAGGGCGCCTTCTCGCCGGTCAAGCCATTGCAGCAGCCGCACATTCCGATTTCCTTTGGCGGGTCGTCGGACATTGCCTATCAGATCGCGGTGAAACACGCGGACCTGTATGCGCTGTGGGGCGAACCGCTGAGCGGCGTCGCCGAACAGATCGGCAAACTGCGCGCGGCGGCAAGTGCGGCGGGCGTGGAGGCACCACGGGTGAGCCTGTCCGTGCGCTTGATTCTGGGGGCGACTGAAGAATTGGCGTGGCAGCGGGCGGAGCAGATTCTGGAACAGATCAAGGCCAATCCACAGTTCGCCGCCGGCAGCCCCTGGCAAAAACGCATCAAGGGCACCGGCTCCGAACGCTTGCTCGCCGCTGCGGCACAGGGTGATCGCCACGACCGCGCCCTGTGGATGCCCACCGCCACCGCCGTCGGCGCCTACGGCGACACCACCGCCCTGGTCGGCACCCCGGAAACCGTGGCCCAGGCGTTGCTCGATTACGTCGACCTGGGCGTGACCACCTTCCTCAATCGTGGTTATGACCCGCTGTACGACACCGTCGATTACGGCCGCTGGATCATCCCGGCGGTGCGCGAGGAAGCACGGCGGCGCAAGGCGCGGGTGGCGTAACGTTCACCCTCGAATCGTCGGAACGCCGCCCGCAGCAAGCCGGCTCCTACAGGGTTGTGTCGCGCCACAAATCTGCGTACATACACGGACTCTATAGGAGCCGGCTTGCTGGCGATGGCGGCCTGACAACCACCACCGACTATCCCGGCTACAACCATTTGGCATCCCACAGCGGATAATCATGCACCCGCGTGACAAGCCCCGCGCGCAATGGATTGGCAACGATGTACCGGGCCACCGCCAACAAATCCTCCTCCCGACGAATCGCCCGATCGTGAAAGCCTCTTTGCCAAAGCGCCCCCCTGCGTTGCAGACGTGCATTCACCGCCCTGGCACTGCGCGATTTGGTCGCCAGCATCAACGCCGGCAATGTGCTGTTCTTCAATTCGACCAGCCAATGGAATTGGTCGGGCATCACCACCCATGCCAGTGAGTCAGCCCATTCTTCTGTCTGGGACTGGCGAAACTGTTCCACCATCAAGCGTCCCACCCGCCAATTGGCGAAGACCGGATCACGGTTATGGGTGACGGCAGTGAGCAGGTAGATTTGGCCGGATTCGGAATAGCGCCCGGCGCGCAGGTGGTTGGCGTGGGGAAGATCGGGCATTCCATTGCCCTCCTGTGTTTTTGGGAGAAACACAAGGCTAGTGCGCAGGAGGGAGGCCGTTGCCAGAATTCGGTTCCGGATGTGTCTGGACGATCGCCATCGCCAGCAAGCCGGCTCCTACAGGTTTGTGTCGCGCCACATTTCTGCGTACACACACATACTCTGTAGGAGCCGGCTTGCTGGCGATGGCGATGGTAGCTGCCTACAAAGATCCACCGCCCAACGTCGGCGAATTCTCCAGCAACGTACGCGTATACGCCGCCTGCGGCTGATCCAGCACATCGTCAACCGCCCCCTGCTCCACCACCCTTCCCAGCTTCAGCACCAACACCCGGTCGGCAATCGCGCGAACCACGCCGAGGTCGTGGGTGACGAACAGCAGGGTCAGTCCTTCGATTTGCAATTGCCGCAACAGCGCCAGGATCGAAGCCTGCACCGACACGTCCAGCGCTGAGGTAATTTCATCGCAGATCAGCAGTTTCGGCTCACACACCAGCGCCCGGGCAATGGCCACGCGCTGGCGCTCGCCGCCGGACAGGCTGTGCGGATACAGATCGGCCACCGACGCCGGCAGCGACACCCGCTTGAGCACCGCATCCACGCGCTGGCGCGCAACGTTGCCCTTGATGCCGAAGAAGTGTTCCAGCGGCGCACTCAGGGTCTGGTAAACGGTCTGTCGCGGGTTCAGCGCCCGGTACGGGTTCTGAAAAATGTACTGAATCTGGTGCCGCCCGTCACGTCGGCGGGCCGACAAGCTCAGCGGCACACCCGCATAGTGCAAGTCGCCCTCGGCGTTTTCCCCGAGCCCGGCGATGGCCCGGGCCAGGCTGGTCTTGCCGGAACCGGATTCGCCCACCAACGCCAGGCATTCCCCGGCCGCCACCCGCAGAGAAACGTCGAACAACACCTGTCGATCGTAGGCCACATTCAAGTCTTTGATCTCCAGCAACGGCGCCCGCTCCACCGGCACATCGACAGCCGACACCGGCGCCTGGGCAACTAGCTGCAAGGCCTGAAGATGCGGATCGAGACACGCCACTCGCTGCGCTGAAGACAGGTCGTGCAAGGCCGGCTCAGCCTGCGAGCACTCGGCGGTGCGACGCGAACACCGAGGCGCGAAAGCACAGCCGTGCGGTCGCTGCCCCGGTGCCGGGGCATGCCCCGGGATCGCCTGCAAATCGCGGCGCTGCGCCACATCGGGAATCGCCGCCAGCAGGCCTCGGGTGTACGGATGAGCCGGCCGCGTGAACAACGCTTCACGGTCGGCGACTTCGACGATGCGCCCGGCGTACATCACCATCACCCGGTCCACCAGGTCCTTGATCACCGCAAGGTCGTGGGACACATACACCGCCGCCACGCCGAGGCTTTTGCACAAGCGGCGCAAGGTCGCGAGGATGTGCGCCTGAGTGGTGACGTCCAGCGCCGTGGTCGGTTCATCGAGGACGATCAACTGCGGGCGCAGGACAAACGCCAGCGCCAGCATCACCCGTTGCTGCTGCCCACCGGAGAGCTGATGGGGGAAGCGCCGCAAAAACGCCGGATCGTCCGGCAAGCCAACATCACGCAAGGTATCGACGATGCGCTGCTGTTGCGCCGCACGATCCAGTTCAATCTGATGCGCACCGAGGGTTTCGCGCAGCAGGCTACCAATGCGCAGCGCCGGATTCAGTGCCGTCGCCGGGTCCTGCGCGACGTAGCCGATCAGGCTGCCACGGGCCCGGCGCAACGCTTCGCCCTCCAGGGTCAGCAGCGAATGCCCGGACACCTCGACCTGCCCGCCAACAATCCGCGCCCCGCGTCGGGCATGGGCGAGCAACGCGGTGGCCAGGGTCGTCTTGCCGGAGCCGGACTCGCCGACCAACCCCAGAATCTCGCCCGCCTCAAGGCTGAACGAAACCCCGGACAGCACGTCAATCTGTCCCGCCAACTCGACCCGCAAATCCCGCACCTGCAACACCCCGGCAGTGGTCACCGGCGGGCGGGACTCGATCCCGGCAATCGCATTCATGGCTGTTTTTCTCCGATCCGTGAACTGCTGCGGCCGATGCCTTCAGCGAGGATATTGGTGCCATAGGCGAAAATGCCGATCAGGATCGCCGGGGCCAGCACCGCCCACGGCTGCACCAGCAAACCGGCCTGGTTTTCATTGATCATCAGCCCCCAGTCGGCGGTCGGCGGCGCCACGCCGTAGCCGAGAAAACTCAGGCCCGAGAGCATGCCGACGCCCCAGGTCAGCATGTTGCCGAAATGCACCAGCAGCGGCGTGAGGATGTTCGGCAGAATCTCCCTGAACAGAATCCGCCGCCGCGAGTAGCCCATCATCTGCGCGGCCTCGACGAACTCCTGCCCCGCCACCGCCACCGCACTGCCACGGGCCAGACGGATCACCCCGGGCGTGAAGGCGATGGCCACGGTCAACACGATCAGCCACGGCGCACGACCGAGCATGGAGACGATCAACAACACCAGAATCAGGTCGGGAAAGGCCAGCGATACGTCCGCCAGCCAGGTGATCAACTGGTCGAGCCGGCGCCGGGAAAATCCCGCCAGCAAACCCAGGGTGCTACCGGTCAACAGCGCAATCGAGGCCGCCGCAACGGACATCCACAACACCGAGAGGCCGCCACTGAGCAAGCGTGACACCACGTCGTGCCCGAGAAAGTCATAGCCCAGCAACGCCGCGCCAACCGGGGCGCCGTACACCGAACCAAGCATTTCCGTTGGGCTGTGCGGCGCCAGCCACGGGCCAGACAAGGCCAGTGTCACCACCAGCGCAGTGATCAGCGCGCCCTTGCGGGTTTGCGGTTCCGCCAGCCATACCTGCCAGCGCGAACGTCGGGAGTCAGTCATGTGTTACCTCTCAAGGCGCCTTGGATGGGGAACGTCGCCACCACGGCTGAATGCCCCGGCGGTTACGCTGAATCATGGTCACGCGGCGGGCGGTGCGCAGTTTTGGCGTAAGCAGCACGGTCAGCAGATCGGCGAGCAGGTTGATCAACACCACGCCGAGGGTGATCACCAGCACGATGGCCTGGACCATCGGCAAGTCGCGCATCTGGATCGCCGAATTCAACGAGGTGCCGATGCCGGGGTAACTGAAAATCACCTCGGCCAACAGCGCGCCGCCGATCAGCGTTCTCAGCGTCAACGCCACGCCTTGAATCGCCGGGATCAATGCGTTGGGCAGCGTGTGGCGCCAGACGATGCGCCACTCGGGAATGCCGCGCAGGCGCGCAGCGATCACGTAATCGGACTCCAGCGCCTCGATCATCGATGCCCGCACCATGCGCGTCAGGTACGGCAATGCCGACAGGCTCAGGGCCAGCACCGGCAACACCAGGAACTGCAATTGGCGCAGCAGCGACTTGTCCGGATCGAGGATCGACACCGCTGGCAGCAGGTCCATGTGCGGCATGGAAAACAGCAACACCAGACCGATGGCCAACAGAAACCCCGGCGTGGCTTTAAGGAAGATCAGCAGCGAAAGGCTCCAGCGATCCAGCCGACTGTCACGGCGCAACGCCAGGGAAACGCCGAGCAACAACGCCGCCGGCACCACCACCGCAATGACCCCGGCGAGCAGCGCCAGGGTGTAGCCGAAACGGCCAAACAGAATGCTGCCGACCGGCGCGTTGGAGTCGAGCGACACACCGAGTTCGCCGCTCAGGGCATGCCCGAGCCAGCGCAGGTACTGTTCGAGAATCGGCCGGTCCAGACCCAACTGGCGTTGCAAGGTGAGGATGCTTTCCAGCGGCGCGTCGGGGCCGAGAATCACCCGGGCCGGGTCCGAGGGCAGCGCCTGCGTGGCGATGAACACCACCAGGCTGATGACCCACGCCGTCAACAATCCGTAAGCCAGGCGCCCGATAAACCACGACAGCCAGGCTGGCGTGCGGGGTTCTTTGCAAGAAGGCTCAGGCATGGTTCACCCACAATTCATCAAAACGCCAGGAGGCAAATGTGGTCTGTTCAGGCTGCAAACCGCCGACCCGCACCGATGCCGCGTCGAGCACATCGTTGAAGCCCCAGATCAGCAAGCCACCGCGTTCGTGTTGAATGCCTTGCGCTTCGTGCACCAGCACTTTGCGTTGCTCAAGGTCGGGTTGCGCCAGCGCCTGGCGGTACAGCGCGCTGAAGCGTTCATCGTGGAAGTTGCTGCGGTTGTAGATGGCCTGTGGCGCATCGTTGTGCAGCGCCGACGCGAGAAAGCCCCGGGCCGGTGTGGAGCCCGGCGACAGCAGCCAGTTTTCCCGTTGTGGACCGTTGAACACCGAGCCATCGACCTGGGTGACCTTGATCTCGACCCCGGCCTTTTTCGCCTGTTGCGCAAACACCAGCGCCGCGTTGACGCCCGGCCCCGGCGTGGTGGTCAGCTCCACCCGCAAGTCGGTCTGCCCGGCCTGGCGCAACAGCGAACGCGCCTGTTCCAGGTCGTAGGGACGCTGGGCAATGCTGTGGTTGTAGGTGGGGTCGTGGGGCGAATACAGGTCGTTGGCGATGCGCCCGAAACCGTTGAGGCCACGGTCCACCAACTCGCGACGGTCGGCCAACAGGCGGAACGCCTGGCGCACCCGCTGATCCTGAAACGGTTGCTTCGCCAGATTCAGATTGAACCCGGTGAACGAGGTACTCGGCGAGGCGTACAACCTCAGCCGCGAGTCGGCCTTGAGCAGTGCGCTGTGTTCGGCTTGCACGCCGCTGGCCACGTCAATCTGCCCGGCGCGCAGGGCGGCGGCGCGGGACACCTGGTCCTTGAACTCGATGATCTCCAGTTCATCGGCATAGGGTTGGCCGGGCTTGTAGTAATTCTCGAAGCGCTGATAAAGCGAGCGCTGGCCGGGAATGAAACTCTTGAGTTTGTAAGGGCCAGCGCCGACCGGGTTGCTGACGGGGTCATAATCGGTGGGGACGATGCCGCCGAAACTGATCAGGGTTTCATCCAGCGGGTAAAAGCTCTGGCCTTCCTTGAAGCGGATCTCGATGGTGCGCGCATCCAGTTTGCGCAACGCGTTGCGGTCGATCGCGCCCATCAGACCGGCGAATGGCGACGCCAGTTTCGGGTCGGTCAGGCGCAGGATCGAGAACAGCATGTCATCGGCGCCGATGCTCTTGCCGTGATGGAATTCCAGGCCCGGTTTGATGCGAATGGTCCACGCACTGGCGTCGGCGTTGGGTTCGGCAAACTCGGCCAGGGCCAGGCGCGTGCTGACGTCGGTGTTCCATTCCCAGAACTTGCTGTACAGCGCCCAGCCGCGAATGATCCCGCCGCCCACCGGTTTGTGCGCGTCGAGGTTGCCCGACTGATCGCCATCGATGATGCCGACCCGCAAGCGACCGCCGCGCACCGGCGTGCTGGACAACGCGGCCGCACCGCTGACCTGTGCCCCGCTGTCGCATCCGCTGAGCAGGCTGCTGCCGAGCAACAGGCCGCCACTGACCGCCAGGCCATTGCCGAGAAACCGGCGACGGGAAAATTCGTTCATCGCTGTCTCCTCAGACTCGCTCGGTCACTGCTACACGCCGTGGTGCCGGTGTGCTGACACCCAGTTTCGGCACGTCGAAACCGTGATCCAGATCGAGCAACGGGAACAGCAGATCCGCCACCCGGTGCGCTTCATCGATCAGCGGGAAACCGGACAGAATGAATGCCGATGTGCCCTGCGCTTCGTATTCGCGAATTCGCTCGGCGACCTGCTCGGCGCTACCCACCAGGTAAGTGCCGGCTGCCGGGCCGAGGATGTTGAAGCCGAACAGGCTCGGGCCGAGCCAGACGTTCGGGTAGATCTCCAGGTCCCGGGCCTTGGGCAAACGGCCGGCGCGAATGGCCTCGACGTTGCGCTGGATCTGCGGATCGTCGCTGTGGAAGGTCTCCAGGGTTTCACCGGGCGGCAATTGACGTTCGATGGCCGTGCGCGCGGTTTGTAGCGAGGTACGTTGCAAGAGTTTTTCAGCGTGGGCCCAGGCCTCTTCCTCGGTTTCGCGAACGATGATTTGCAGGCGCGTGCCGAAGGTCAGCTCACGGCCGATTTTCGCGGCTTCTGCTGCGACCTTGCGGAATTTCTCACCGAGTTTCGGTGGGGTGTTGGCGAAGCTCAGGTACACGTCGAGCAGTTGCACCGAATGCGCGACACCCGGCCCCGACGTGCCCGCGCCCCACAGTGGAATGCCAGGCTTTTGCTTCGGCGGATGCCAGCCCCCCAGCGGATGATTCGCGGCAGCCGCTGAACGGGGGGCGAGCTTGACGTACTGGCCGTCGAACCCCGAGGTGTCCCCGGCGTAGAAGCTCTGGAACGCACGCCAGTATTCGAGGCTGAAGTCATAACGTTCGTCGTGGGGGTAATGCACGCCGAGGGTGGCCAGGCCGGCGTCATTGCCGTTGACCACGTTGAACAGCAGGCGGCCGTTGGAGAATTGATCGAAGGTCAGCGCCCACTTGGCCAACACGGCTGGCGACAGTTCACCGGGGTGTTGCGCGACCAGGAAGCGCAGGCGCTTCGTGGCATCAATCAGCGCGGCCGAGACAGCGAGGCTTTCGTTGGGGCTGGAGCCCAGCAGCGAACCGTAGTAACCAAGACGGTCGCTGGCCACGGCGAGTTGTTTCAGATGTTCGAAATCGGTTGTCCAGCGGCCTTCGGGTTCCCACGGATAAGGTCCGTCGGGGGTGGTGAGGTACCAGAGAATTTTTACAGCCATGGGTGTGTTCCTTGTAGGGGCAATGCACCTCTGTAGGAGCCGGCTTGCTGGCGATGAGGCCCTTGAACCTTGCGTCGATCTTTCGGGCCCTATCGCCAGCAAGCCGGCTCCTACAGTGGATGCGGTGGCTGGGGAATCTCCGGGTTAGCTACGACGGTCGATCGCGGGCACCAGGCCCAGCTCGGTGGCTTTGTCGTACAGGCCGCTCATTTTCCATTGCTGGGTCAATACGCCAGGGCCATAGGCGCGGGAGCCGCCGAGGGCGTCGGCGAGCAATTGCAGTTGCGCGCCCTCCTCCAGCAACAGGATGAATTCGGCGGTGGCGCGCAGGCCCTGTTTGCCCCACACGGTGGAGCCGCCGTTGGCTTCGAGAATCGCCAGGTTGAAGGGGTTCTCGGCAATCTTGTCGAGGATGAAATCGACTTCCGGCTGCCGGCGGTCGATGTACACCGGCAACTCCCGGGCGAGCTGATAACGCTGCACCGGCACATAGTGGAACGGCAGCGTGCGGTGGGTTTGCGCCCAGGCGCCGAGGTATGGCGAGTGCACATGGGACACGGTGGTCACATCGGCATGTTGCTGGAACAGTTTGGTGTAGCGCCCCAACCCACCCTTGCCTTTGCCGAAGATCACCTTGCCTTCGAAGTCGGTGACCGTGGCTTGCAGCGGCTTGCGGTAATTCCACGGGCCGCCGTAGTTCACCGACACCAGCAGCTCCTGGCCCGGTACGCGCTCGATGAAACCAACGGTGCCGTTGGCGGTGATGGTGTTGGTTTCACGGAACACGGTGAAGGCTTCTTCAGCCTCGATCAGCACCTTGTCGATGAAGTTCTTCAGTTCTTCGCTGATCAGTTGTTCGTTGATGAGGACGGTCATGGCAATTCTCCAGAGTCAGGCGCGGCGCTTGGCCAACAGTTCATGGGCGGCTTGCAACGGGCGCGGATCGACCCAGTCGGCGATGGAAAAATCGCGTTCGAGGAAGCCGTGCAGGTAAAGGAAGTCTTTCTGGGTATCGAGAAATTCCAGACGCTGTGCCGACAGATCCGGCGCCAGCGTGGTGTGGAATTCACCGCGATAGGCTTCGGCGACACCGGCACTGCCGGCGCGGGTTTCTTCTTCGAGAATCGCGTTCAACGCCTCGCGATTGTTCGCCGCCCAATCGGCGGCACTGAGGGTTTGCGCGAGAAAGCGCACGACCAGGTCGAAATGGTTGTCCAGCAGGCTCTGGTGGACCGTGATCGGGCGCGGCGTGCCATTGTTGATGCGATAGCGCGGCTCGGCGATCAGGTCGAGATCAATGCCCACCACCAGCCCGAGACGCCGCGCGGCATCGGCGGCGGACGCGCCTTTGACGTACACCGCGTCGACTTCACCGCGCACCAGGTAATCGAGGCCCGACCAGAGACGCTGTAAACCTTCCTGAGGATTCGCCGCCTGCTCCTGATTTTGCAGTGCGACTTCCACGAGTTCGACGTCATCGAAGCCCAGCCCCGCCAGGCTCAACGCGCCTTTGTAGCCGTGCAGGCTCATGGCCCGAGCGATGCTGCCGGGGCGGGTTTCACCCCAGGCCGGCAGTGCCAGACGCTTGCCTTTGAGGTCTTGCGGACGACGAATGCCGGAGTCCGGGCGAACCAGGATGGTTTGCCACTCTTCGATCCAGGTCAGGCCGATCAGGCGACTCGGCGCACCAGCGGCGCGTGCCGCCAGGGCCGGTACGTTGCCGCCTTCGCGAAACAGGCCCGGCAACTCGTGATCGTAGTGGTGATGCCCAAGCTGCCGGGCCTCCTGCAAGGTCGACACCGGCAGGCCGTCAGCGGCGAATTCTTCGCTGAGCCAACCGAGTTTGTAGGCGATGCCGGAAGCGGTCGGCACCGGGCAACGGGTGAACCAGATCTGCTCCAGTTCAGCCGGGGCAGCGGGTCGGGATTGTTTGGCAGCAAGCGTCATGGGCAGCTCCGTGGTTGGGCAAGTGTCTGTTGCCAGAGCTATTGCAGCGCCCGTGCCAAGAGCTGAAACGCCCGGTTTACGGGGCTTTGCGCCTGACACCGAGCAAACAACCGACGCTGGTTGCTGGCCTGCCAGCAGCATTGCGCCGCGACTGCTGCTGGCCGAGCAGTCGCCTCCCCGGCATTGCTTCCCCAGCAACACCACCCCGCCCAACCCCTTGCCGGGCGGGCGTTCCAGCCCTTGGCGCAGAACTTGCTCAAGGCCCTTCAACGCCCGTGAAACACCGATCCCTTTGTAGGAGCCGGCTTGCTGCGGGCGGCGTTCCGACGATGGCAGTGCATCAGGCGACATCCATGTTGTTTGATCCGCCGCCATCGCCGGAACGCCGCCCGCAGCAAGCCGGCTCCTACAAGGGTTCACGGCCATCATCAGATCAATGATCAGAGGTACAGCAATGAGCAAGGTCGAACACAACCCCGCCGGACAACTGATACAAGAACAGGCGCCGATCCGCCTGCTGGACAGCGAGGCTCAAGCCATCGCCGTGGCCAGGGACATCGCCCGGGAGATTGCCGAGATCGCCGCCGACGCCAGTCAAAACGGCCAACTGCCAAGGCGTCAGGCGCAGCTGTTGTCGGAGAGCGGCTTGACCGCCATTGGCGTGCCCAAGGCGTTTGGCGGCCTCGGTGCTTCGGTGGAAACCATCGTCGAAACCGTGCGCCTCATCTCGGTGGCCGACGGCGGCGTCGGTCAGTTGCTGCAAATCCACAACGTCATGCTGCGAGGGATTTTTACCGGGTACTCCGACGAGATTCGCGACCGACTGGTTCGCGATGTATTAGCCGGCAAGCGTTTCGGCAATGCCCTGGCGGAAGTCGGCGGCAAGAACAAATTCGCCCTCAAGACCCGCGTCGAACGCCGCGCCGACGGCAAGTTGATCCTCAATGGCAGCAAGTTCTACTCCACCGGCTCTTACCTGGCCGAGTGGATTTCCCTGACCGCCGCCAGTGATGACGGCGGTGCCGGGGTGCTGCTCAATCGCAACACACCGGGCCTGACGCTGGTGGATGACTGGGAAGCGTTCGGCCAGAAAAACTCGGTCAGCGGCACAGTGATTTTCGACAACATCGAACTCGACGAAGGCTTCGTCTCCCAGCGCAAAGGGCCGATGAAACGCACCGGGTTGACCTTCCCGCAGATTCTCCACGCGGCCATCGATACCGGCATTGCCGAAGGTGCGCTGTCGGCTGCGGTGGACTACCTGAATCACAATGCGCGGCCGTGGGTGGAAAGCGGCGTCGATCACGCCAATCAGGAGCCGCACATCATCAAGCAGATCGGCGAATACGCCGTGGCCCTGCGCGGCGCGCAATCGCTGCTGCGCGACGCGGCGCGGGTGTTCGATCAGCACGAACTGGACCCGGACAACAAGGAACTGCAGGACGAGCTGATTCTGTCGGTGGCCACCGCCCGCGCCCACTCCGACGCGGCGTCGCTGAAAATCTCCAGCGACATTTTCTCCCTGCTTGGCGCCAGTTCCTCGCTGAGCAAATGGAACCTCGACCGCTTCTGGCGCAACGCAAGGGTCCACACCACCCACGACCCGATCCGCTGGCGCCTGCACCACGTCGGCAACTACTACCTCAACGGCGTCGATCCCGGCGAATACACCGCGATCCTTAACGCCAAGGAAAAACAGGGCGCGACCAGCCCCGGACGGTGATCCCCCAGACACCGCCTCCCCTTGTAGGAGCCGGCTTGCTGCGGGCGGCGTTCCGACGATGGCGTCCTCGAAATCGATGCAAATCCAAAGGCCCCATCGCCAGCAAGCCGGCTCCTACAGGGACGGCGTTCAACCTGAACAAATGCGAAACCCTGTAGGAGCGAGGCTTGCCCGCGAAGGCGCCCTAAAGCCCTATGCAAAATCCAAAGGCCCCATCGCCAGCAAGCCGGCTCCTACAGGTTCGGCGTTCAACCTGAACAAATGCAAAACCCTGTAGGAGCGGAGCTTGCCCGCGAAGGCGCCCTAAAGCCCCATGCAAAATCCCAAGGCCCCATCGCCGGCAAGCCGGCTCCTACAGGGTCGAGATCGTGTCCGCACACCACACAGAGCTTTTTCATGATCGAAAAACATCCTCTCTTGCGCAGCCTGGCGATTTACCGGGAGATGCCCTGGCGCTTCGCCCTGGTGGCGGCGTTGTACATCGCGGTGAACCTCGGGCTGGTCTGGCAGCAATGGCTGATCGGCCACGCCGTCAACGACGTCAGCGCCGGCCGCGCGGTTGTCCGGCAAGCCGATGGCAGTCTCGACGCCAGCCTCGCCTGGTACTGGTTGTGGCTGATGCTTGCCGTGGCGTTCGGCCGTGGCGTGTTGCAATACGCCGCCAGCGTGCTGTCGCTGGTGCTCAGCCAGGAACTGCTGACGCGCCTGCGCGAGCGCATCCTGCAGCAGGTGCAGAACCTGCACCTGGGTTATCGCTGGCAGCACGGCATGGGCGAAATGATCACTCGCACCACCCGCGATGCCGACAAGGTCCGTGATGCGCTGATCAGCTTCTGGCGCCAGGTGGTGGAAACCCCGCTGGTGGTGCTGGCGACGGTTGGCCTGCTGAGTTGGTACAACCCGTTGCTGGGATTGGTGCCGTTGTTGCTGACGGTGTTCGGCCTGTGGATTTTCGTGCGCCAGACCGAGCGGCTGGTCAGCCTCGACCGCGCCGTCGGCGAGGCCTACGACCGGGTCAATCAGGACCTCAGCGAAGGCATCGGCGGCGTGCGGGTGATCAAATCGTTTGGCCTGGAGCACAGCCGCATCCAGCGTTTCGCCGGGCAGGTGGCGGTGTTCGCCGAGCACGCCCGCCAGGCCCTCGCCTATTCCAGTTCGCGGATTCCGTTGCCTCAAGCGGTCGTCGCGCTGGGGCATGTGTGGATCCTGGTGTACGGCGCGCATCTGGTGGCCACCGCGCAATTGGGCATCGGTGAACTGGTGACCTCGCTGCTGATCGCCACCACCCTGGTGTTCCGCATCGAAGGCATTGGCCGGGTGATGCAGACCTTCGCCGACGCACGCTCCAGCGCCGAACGGATCTGGCAACTGCTGGACGAGCCTGCAGCGATCCGCAGCGGCAACGCGACCCTGCCCGACACGCCGCTGGGGCTGAAACTGGAACACGTCAACGTCAGCGCACCGGGTGGCGGCCTGGACATTCTTCATGACTGCTCGCTGACCGTGCAGCCCGGCGAAATCGTCGCGCTCGTCGGCGCCACCGGCACTGGCAAAAGCCTGTTGGCAAGCCTGTTGCCACGCCTCAGCGACATCAATTCCGGGCGTCTGCTGATCGGTTCGGACAGCGCCGGCTGGCAAGACATTCGCCAGTTGAACCTCGACGAATTGCGACGCCGGGTGCACGTGGTGCCGCAGGAAAGCTTCCTGTTTTCCGACACCCTGGCGGCCAACCTGCGCCTGACCGCACCCGACGCCAGCGATCAACAACTGCGTCACGGTTTGCGCCTGGCCGCCGCCGAAGACGTGCTGGAACGCCTGCCGCACGGCCTGGCCACGCCGCTGGGGGATCGAGGCGTGACCTTGTCCGGCGGCCAGCGCCAGCGTCTGAGCCTGGCTCGCGCGCTGCTTGGCGAGCCGGACATTCTGTGCCTGGACGACGCCACCAGCGCGCTGGATGCGATCAGTGAACGCCAGGTGCTGAACAACATTCGCCAGTTGCGCCGCGATCAGGGCCGGGCCACCACATTGCTGGTGATCTCCAGCAAGCTCTCGACCATCCTCCTCGCGGACCGCGTGCTGATGCTGCAGGACGGCAAAATCACCGCCAACGGCACCCACGAAGCATTACTCAAAACCCATCCGGACTACCGCGACCTGCTAGGGATCGACCATGGCTAACCCAATCGCCGGCAAGGCCTTGAGCGATATCGAAATCGAAGAAATGCTCGCCCGCAAGGCCCTCGACCGCAGCATGTTCAGTCGGCTGTTGCCGCTGCTGAAACCGATTCGCCGGCACATTGTCGGCGTCATCGGCATTGAACTGCTGCTGGTGTTCACGGTGTTTCTGCGGCCGTGGTTTGTCCGCGAATTGCTCGACCGTGGGCTGATTCAACAGAACGATCACTGGCTGCTCGACGAACGCCTGGTGCTGTGGCTCGGCCTCGGATTGGCGGCCAGTTGGCTCGGGCGTTTCCTGCTCGCCGGTGTCTCGCAGTTTGTCGCAGGCAGCGCGGCGATCCGCGTACTCAATGACTTGCGGGTGCGCGTATTTGCCCATGTGCAGAGCTTGAGTGTCAGCTACTTCGACCGGACCAAGGCCGGGCGGATCATTTCTCGCGCCGACCGCGATGTCGACGCCCTCGAACCGCTGCTGATTCAGGGTCCGCCCGAACTGCTGGGCGCGCTGCTGCGCTGTGGCCTGGCTTCGGTGATGTTGTGGCGGATCGACCCGCGATTCTTTCTCAGCCTCGCCGCCACGGTGCCGTTGCTGGTGTTGGCGACCTGGAGTTTCAAACGCATTTCCCAGCGCAACTGGGCCAAGGTCGCGGAAAACCGCAGCCGTTTCACCGCGCATCTGGTGGAGAGCGTCAGCGGCGCGCGCATGTTGCAACAATGCGCCCAGCAAGCGCCCAACTTGCGGCGCTATCGCGGCTTGCTGGATGATTTCAATCAGGCGCTGATTCGCGGCAGCCTGCGATCCAGCTGGTTTGCACCGTTCACCGCGCTGCTCAGCTCCGCCGGCATGGCGGTGTTGTTGCTGGTGGGCGCCTATGGTCTGGCGCAGGCGGATGTCACCGTGGGCCAGGTCGCGGAAAGCCTGTTTTATGTGTTCCTGTTTCTTGGGCCGTTGCAGGAACTGTCGGACCTGTTCGAGCGTTACGCCACCGGATCGGCCTCGGCGCAGCGGATCTTTTTGCTGCTCGACACGCGTCCGGAGATCAGCGACAGCACCACCCCGCAACACTTGGGCAAGGCCCGCGGCGAAGTCAGTTTTGAACGGGTGCGGTTTGCCTACGATGCCGGCAGTTCTTCACCGGTGATCAATGACCTCGACCTGCAGATTCCGGCCGGCGAAGTGCTGGCGATCGTCGGCCCCTCGGGCCATGGCAAGAGCACGCTGGTGCAGTTGCTGACGCGTTTTTACGAGGTGCAGTCGGGGGCGGTGAAGCTCGATGGCGTTGATATCCGCGACCTCACCCAGCATGAACTGCGGCGCAACGTCGGCGTGGTGTTGCAGGACAACGTGCTGTTTAGCGGCAGCATCCTCGACAACCTGCGCCTCGCCGCGCCCCAGGCGGACGATGCCCGGCTGATTGCTGCTGCCCGGGAGCTGGGAGCGGACGAAGTGCTGGAACGCCTGCCGCATCAGTACCAGACCGAAGTCGGGCCGCTGGGCGGGCACTTGAGCCATGGCCAGCGGCAACTGGTGTGCCTGGTGCGCGCCTACCTCGCGGACCCGGCAGTGCTGGTGCTGGATGAAGCGACTTCGGCGGTCGACATCCACACCGAGCGGCGCATTCAGCGCGCGTTCCGCCGCCTGTGCGAGGGCCGCACCGCGATCATCATCGCCCACCGTCTGGCAACCATACGCGATGCCGACCGCATTGCAGTGATCCGTCATGGCCGCCTGGTCGAACAAGGGCCGCACAGCCAATTGATCGACCAGGGTGGCGCCTATGCGGCGTTGTACCAGACCTATCTGCGCAGCGCCGAAGCGGGTGCATCGATCGACGATATCGTCGCCACAGCGCCGGCGTGACGAAAACCGCAATCGCTTGTAGGAGCCGGCTTGCTGGCGATGCGGATTGCGCGGTGTGTCAGGCAGGCCGCCATCGCTGGCAAGCCAGCTCCCACAGGGGATTGGCGTCGTACACGAAACCTGTGGGAGCCGGCTTGCCGGCGATAGCGATCTACAAATCACCACAAAACCCTCTGCTGCACCCCGAACAACCATTGCTGACAGACTGCTGCTACAGCAGCACCTCCCACCGCCGACACCGTTTCTCCCCCCGTCATCCCCCCGCCCCTGCGGCCCCAAACCCACCCCGCCGACCATGGCATGTCCGTTGCAACCACCCCTGCCAAGGCGTCCTCGCACCTGCGCGACGCAACGCGTACTTGAATCAGGAGCATCCCATGAGCACTGAATTTTTCTGGCGTCTGCCGCTGGGCACCGATGGTCCGCAACTGACCACCGACAAACACAATCGTGGCAATCCGGACTATCGACCGGGCAACATCGCACCGGGGCGTTTGCCCAACGGCGAACCGGATGACTTCACTTACATCGACTACATCGCCCAGGTCGCGAAAGCGGCGGAACTGGCCGGGTTCGAAGGCGCCCTGCTGCCCACCGGCCCGGAGCCGTGGATTGCCGCAGCGGCCCTGGCCCGGGAAACCCGCCGGATCAAATTCCTGATCGCCTTCCAGGCCACCTGGACCTTGCCGGCCTATGCCGCGCAACAAGCGGCCATCCTGCAAAACCTCAGTCGCGGCCGCCTGGAGTGGAACATCATCACCGGCGGCAACCCGGCCAGTCAGCGGGCCAACGGTGACTTCCTCGAACACGACCTGCGCTACAAGCGCACCGGCGAATTCCTCGACATCATCCAGGGTCTTTGGCAGAACGAACGTTTCTCCTACGACGGCGATATCTACCAACTGGAGAACGGCGCCCTGCCCCATGGTTTGCAAAACGAACGCAAACCCGGCGTGTATTTCTCCGGTTTTTCCGATGCCGCGCTGGATGTCGCCGCCAAACATGCCGACGTTTACCTGAACTGGGCCGAGCCGATCGACAAGCTCAAGCCGCACATCGAGCGCGTCCGCGAACTGGCGGACAAACAAGGTCGCAGCGTGCGCTTCGGCCTGCGCGTCGACCTGTTCGCCCGCGAAACCGAAGAGCAGGCCTGGAAAGATCTGCGCCGCCAGTTCGACAAGCTCGAAGGCAAGAGCAGCGTGGTCGCCAAAGGCTTTACCAGCGGTTCCGATTCGGTCGGTGGCGCACGGCAAACGGCTTACCACCAGAACGTCGATCGCTTTGATGACCTGATCATTGGCCCGAACCTGTGGGCCGGTTTCGCCAAGGCCAAACCCGGGCCGACCGTGGGCCTGGTGGGCAGTCATCAGAACATCGCCGAACGCCTGTCGGAATACCGCGACGCCGGTTTCTCGACCTTCATCCTCGCCGGCAATCCGCACCTGGAAGAAGCCCTGCGCATCGGGCAGGAAGTGCTGCCGCTGGTGCACCAGCGGCCTGTCGCCCAACCGCAAACTCACTTGAAGGCCAGCGCCTGAGCGCGGCGGGAGAATCATTAATGACGCAAGCCCTCGACACCCTCTGGTACACCCGCTGCCCGGTCCCGACCGGGCTCGGCATCGCCGTGCAAAAAGGCTGGCTGCAAGACACCGTCGGCGCGCTCGGCACCGAGGTTCAATCGCTGCGCGAGTCCACTGACAAAGCGGTTCGCGAATCGCACTTCGATCACACCTTGCGTAACTCGGTACGCCACGGCGGCAACATCCCGGCGATCTGGGCCCGGGCGCAGGGCCGGGAAACCCGGGTCATCGGCCTGTCCTGGGCTGATGAAGTGCAACTGATCCTGACCCGCGCCGACAGCGGCATCAAAACCGTCAAGGACCTCAAGGACCGTCGTTTCGGCTTGCCGGACTGGGCTGGCGCGCAGATCGACTTCACCCGCGCCCAGGCCCTGCGAGGCCTGGAAAACGCCCTGAAACTCGAAGGCCTGCAAGTCGGCGACGTGCAATTGGTGAACTTCCGTTATGACGGCACGTTCAGCGACCCGCAGGTGCAAACCGTCAACGGCACGCCGGTCAGCGCGCAGCGGGTCGAGGGGCGCAACCTGGAACTGGTGGGCCTGCTGCGCGGTGAGGTCGATGCGATTTTCCTCAAGGGCGCGAGTGCCGCCCGGCAGGCCCACGAGTTTGGCCTGCACACGGTGATCGACACCGGTTCGCACCCGGAACCGCTGATTCGCAGCAACAACGGCACCCCACGCACACTGGCCGTGGACCTGAACCTGCTGGACCAGCATTTCGATGTGGCCACCGGCATTCTTGATTCCGTGCTGCGCGCCGAACAATGGGCGCACACCCACCCGGAAGAAACCCGTCGCTACCTGGCTCGGGAAACCAACAGCAGCGAGTACTGGGTCAGCGCCGCGTACGGCGACGACGCGCACCTGCGCCTGCGCACCGAACTCGACGAACAGGCCATCGCCGCGTTGCAGGATTTCACCCACTTCCTGCATCGCTGGCGCTTCATCCCGAAAAGCTTCGACGTGCGCGACTGGATCGATCCACGGCCGTTGCAAGCGCTGCTGGCAACACCCACCGCACTGGCTGGCTAACCCGCCGGATTTCATGGATTGGAACTGAAGACCCTTATGAGCAAACCACTCGATACCCTTTGGTACACCCACAGCCCGGTGCCCACCGGGCTTGGCATCGCCGTACAGTCCGGACGCCTGGCGGAAGCCTTTCTGCCGTTCGGCACCAATATCCAGTCCTTGCGCGAGTCCAGTGAACGGGAAGTTCGCGAAGCTCATTACGACCATCACCTGAAAAATTCGGTGCGTCACGGCGGCAATATTCCAGCGATCTGGGCCTACGCCAGCGGCGTGCAAACCCGCGTACTGGGTTTGTCCTGGAGCGACGAGGTGCAGTTGATCCTGACCACTGCGGAAAGCGGCGTGAAGAGCATTCGCGACCTGAAGAACCGCCGCTTCGGCCTGCCGAAATGGGCCAACGTGCAGATCGATTTCACCCGCGCCCAGGCCCTGCGCGGACTGGAAAACGCCCTCAAGCTTGAAGGCCTGGAGGTGTCCGATGTCGAGCTGGTGGATTACCCCTACGGCGGTACTTACAGCGACGATCAAAAACAGCATGTCTTCGGCTCGGAAGTCAGCCTCGGTGTCACGCGCTTCAGCAAGCGCAATAACGAACTGATCGGACTGCTGCGCGGCGACATCGACGCGATTTTCCTCAAGGGTGCGCACGCCGTGCACCTGGCGAACGAGTTCGGCTTGCAGGTGGTGGTCGATACCGGCTCGCACCCTGACCCGTTGATCCGCTCGAACAACGGCACGCCACGGACCCTGACCGTGGACACGCACCTGCTGCACGAGCATTTCGATGCCAGCGTGAAAATCGTCGACACCGTGCTGCGCACCGAGCAATGGGCGTGGGCCAATCCGGAAGAAACCCGTCGCTTTTTGGCGCGGGAACTCAATACCAGCGAGTACTGGGTGGCCGCTGCGTACGGTGAAGATGCGCATCGGCGTTTGCGCACAACCCTGGATGCGCGCTCGATTGAAGCGTTGCAGGATTTCACCGATTTCCTGCATCGCTGGGATTTCATTCCACGCCGGTTCGATGTGCGTGAGTGGATTGATTTCAGCGTGCTGGAAAAGGTGATTGGTTCGACGTCACGATTGGCGGTTTGAGGTTTTTTTCGTTTGTGAGGGCGCCTTCGCGGGCAAGCCTCGCTCCTACAGGGGTTGTGTGTCGTTCAAATTTATTGTGGCCGACACACATCGCCTGTAGGAGCGAGGCTTGCCCGCGAAGGCGTCTCACGATTCCAACCGTTAATCCGCGTGCGCCGCGCCCCCGTGTAGGAGCCGGCTTGCTGCGGGCGGCGTTCCGGCGATGGCGTATTCAACATCACCGCATTGCTCGCCCAGCAACACACCCCCGCCCCACTCCTGCTGCTCCAGCAACACCCGCCAAGCAACTTTCTGCTGAATCCCCGACAGGCACTTAGCGTCAGACTGGATCCAACTAACTCACTTATTAAAAATCGCCTTTAACAGCAACTTTAAAAAACTATTTAATCGTTATATTTCAATGTATTAGCAAAACTAACACCCCTGAAAAATAATCTGGCACGATCTCTGCTCTACCCCTATTAGCGAAACTTTAACGGGGGAGATTCACATGCATAAACTTAATCCAATCACCAAGAGTATCTGGTTAACCTTGCTGCTGTCCGGGGGGACTGTCAGCGAGGGGCTGCTGGCGGCGCAATCCAAGGACGCGGACAGCGACAAGACCACCACGGAGCCTTCACTCAAGACGGTCACCGTCACTGCTCAACACCGGGAAGAAACCCTGCAAGAGGTTCCGGTGGCCGTGTCGGCGGTACAGGGCACCAGCCTGATAGCCGATGGCGTGCGCAATATCGGCGACATCACCACATTCGTTCCCAACGTAGCGGCGAAGAACCCCGACGGCGATGGCCGGCCGCGTTGGTACATTCGCGGCCTCGGCACCGGTGATACGGGCGCGGCCACGGTGTTCCCGGTGGGGATCTACGCCGATGACGTGTACCTGAACGCGCCGATTGCCGGTGGCGGGCCGTTGTTCGACCTGGAACGCGTGGAGATTCTGCGCGGTCCGCAAGGCACGCTGTACGGCAAGAACACCACCGCCGGCGCGGTGAACATCATTTCCAAAAAGCCGACTTTCGACACTGACGGTTTCGGCACCATCGGCTTCGGCAGCAAGAACGAACGCATCGTCAGCGGTGCCCTCGGCGGCGCGCTGGTGGATGAAAAACTCGCCGCACGGGTGGCGCTGTATTCCGAAGAGCGCGACGGTTTCCAGAAGAACCTCGTCGACGACAACACCTACGGCGACGTCAACAAGAAAGCCGTACGCCTGCAATTCCTCGCCCAGTTGAACCCGGACCTGGATGCCCTGTTGAAGATCCATAGCCGCGAATTCAAAGGCGATGGCAGCAACGGCTCGCTGGCCGTCGGTCGTTACTACAACGTCGGTTATCAACGACCCAACGGGCGCGACACCGCGCTGAACGTCAACGAGGACTCCAAGCTTGATCATGACGGCACGTCGCTGACCCTGAACTGGAATTTGGGTGATTACACCCTGACGTCGATCAGCGCTTATGACTACATCCGCGGCCAGTCCACCAGCGATGCCGACTACACGCCTTTTGAGGTGAACGGCGCAGCGATTTCCGATAACAAATACACCCAGTACTCGCAAGAAATCCGCCTGGCATCGCCGCAGCAGGAGACCCTGCGCTGGCTCGCCGGTGCGCATTACTTCCACGAAGACCTCGACAGCTCGGCCCAGCGCATCATCACGCCCGGCCCGACACCGAACGGCACCGGCTCGAACCAGACCGGCGGCGCCACCGATTTTCGTGACCTCAACTTCGACCACACCACCGACAGCTATGCGTTGTTCGGCAACCTGACCTACGACTTCACCGACGATTTCAGCGTCACCGGTGGCCTGCGCTGGACCCAGGAAAAGAAAGACATCGACCTCAACCTGACCCAACTGACCCGCACCACCGCCAACGGCCCGCTGGTGCCACTGGGCGGCGCCGGCACCAACGGCAATCGTCAGGAAGACAAGACCTGGGAAGCCTGGACGTACGACCTGACGCCGGAATACCGGATCAACGACAACGTGCGCGTGTTCTTCCGTTATGCCCATGGCTTCCGTTCCGGCGGCTTCAACACCGGACTGTCGACCAGCCTTGCGCAACTGACCACGGTTGACCCGGAACAACTCGACGCCTACGAAATCGGCCTCAAGTCCGAGTGGTTCGACCATCGCCTGACGGCCAACGCCAACATTTTCTACTACGACTATTCGGACATTCAGGTGAACCTGCTGACGGTCAACAACGGGGTGTTGACCACCGCGCTGACCAACGGCGCCAAGGGTACGGTCAAGGGCGCCGAGCTGGAGCTCGAAGGCCAGCCGACGGACTACCTGCACTTGCGGGCGGCGGTGTCGTTCCTCGACACCGAATACACCGATTTCAAAAACACTAACCCGACCACAGGCGCCGTCACCGGTGACTACAGCGGCAACAGCTTCGTGCGTTCGCCACGCAACGTGGTGTCGCTCGGCGCCGATTACACCTTCCCGCTGGAGATCGGCGGCAAGCTGGTGGCCGGTGGTGACGTGAGTTTTCGCGACAAGGAATACTTCCTCGCCGATCGCCAGAGCAGCGCCGACAAGACGCTCACCCAACCCCATTACACCCTGGCCAACACCCGCCTGACCTGGTTCAGCCCGGATGAAAAACTCAGCGTCACCGGTTTCGTCAACAACCTCACCGACCGTCGCTACCAGGTCCATGGCCGGCCCAACGGCACCCTCGGTCAGTACGTCATCACCTACGGCGACCCACGCACCGTCGGCCTGAGCGTGACCAGCCGTTTCTGATCCCGGTTCACACACCTATCCTGTAGGAGCCGGCTTGCTGGCGATGGGGCCCGTGAGCCTTGCATCGCCGGTTAGGACGCTATCGCCGGCAAGCCGGCTCCTACAAGGGTCGTGTCGTCCGCAATTTATGTAACACCGCTCAACCTGTAGGAGCTGGCTTGCCAGCGATGGGGCCCTGAAGGCGCGCATCGCCGGTTAGGACGCCATCGCCAGCAAGCCGGCTCCTACAAGGTCCGCGCACTTTTGGAAGGACTCTTTTATGTTCCATCGCACTCCGTTGGCCGGCGCTATTGCGCTGGTCATTGGCAGCCTTGCCGTGCCTGTTTCGGCTGCCGAAACCCAACCCACCGCCAGCGGCGATCACCTGGACACTGTCGTGGTGCTCGGTACCCGACGCAGTGATGTCACCGCACTGGAAAGCGCCGCGCCGGTAGACGTCTTGACCGGCGAGCAATTGCAGCAGACCGGTGCCAGCGACCTGTCCGGCGCGCTCACGGCCCTGTCCCCTTCGTTCAGCTATCCGCAATCACCCCAGGGCGCGTTCGCCGGTTCCATCGCCCAGGGCGCTTCGTTGCGAGGCCTCGCTTCCGACCAGGTGCTGGTGCTGGTCAACGGCAAGCGCCGCCACACCAGCGCCAACGTCACGCGGCAAAGCCTGGTCAATGGTCGTGGCGCCGCCGCGGTCGACCTGAGCCTGATTCCCTTGAGCTCGATCCAGCGCGTCGAAATCCTGCGCGACGGCGCCGCCGCTCAATACGGCTCCGACGCCATCGCCGGGGTGATCAACATCGTGCTCAAGGAAAAGGACGACGGCGGCAACCTCGGCTACCGCTTCGGCGGCTACGACAAGGGTGACGGCATCCAGCGCAAACTCAGCGGCTGGAAAGGTTTCGCCCTGCCCAACGACGGCTTCCTGACCCTGAGTTTCGACGCCGGCAGCCAGGACCCCGCCAGCGACACCAACCCTGACAACCGGATCTTCTACCCCGGCTCCACCAGCATCAACACGCCGCGCGAGCAGAACAACCGCTACCGCACCTGGCGCTGGGGCTCGGGCAATATCTCGGACCAGTACAACTTCGCCGCCAACAGCGAAGTCGGCATCAGCGACGGTCTGACGGCCTACGGTTTCGCCACCTACTCGCACAAAAACACCGACGCCGAAGGCTTCTTCGACCCGCCCACCACCCTGCGCAACAACTACAGCAGCACCGCGTTGCAGCGCTTCCCGGACGGGCGCCTGCCGATCACGCGCTATTCGCTGGAAGACTATGCGCTGACCGGCGGCCTGCGTTACGAAGACGACCTTCTGGGTAAATTCGATTTCGCGGTGAACCATGGCAACAACACCCTGAAGTCCACCGACCGTAACGCGATCAACCCCAGCTGGGGCGCCACCAGCCCGGAAAAAATCTTCACCGGCGAACGAGAGGCCGATCAGACCAACGTGACGCTGGACTGGGTGCGGGATTTCCCCACCGACCTGCTGTTCAAGCCGCTGACGCTCTCGGCCGGCCTGGCCTGGCGTCAGGAGAATTACGAGCTGAGCGCCGGCGAAGCGGCAGGCTGGCAGAACGGCCCGTTGTTCAACACCGTCGACCCGGTCACCGGACGGCGCATCCCGGGTTACTACTCGGGCATTACCCAGGTCGATGCGGCTTCACTGGACCGCAACGTGCTGGGTGCCTACATCGACGTCGAAGGGCAGATCACCGAGAAATTCCAGGCCGGCGTCGCGGTGCGCACCGAGCACTATTCGGACTTCGGCGACACCACCAACGGCAAACTGTCGCTGCGTTATGACTTCACCCCGCAGATCGCCGCACGGGCCACGGCCAGCACGGGTTATCGCGCGCCGTCGCTGGTGCAGAGCGGCTTGTCCTCGTTCAGCGTGCAGGTGGTGGAACAGCCGCCCGGCAGCGGCAACTTCGTCGAAGTGCAGCAACGCACATTGCGCGCCGACAGCCCGGAAGCGGCGCTGCTGGGCGGCAAGTCGCTGAAACCGGAAGAGTCCACCAGTTATTCCCTGGGCCTGGTCTGGCGTCCGTTGGCCAATGCGTCGGTGACGCTGGACGCCTACCGGATCGACATCGACAACCGCATCACCCTCTCCGATCAGTTGCCGGCGGCGGTGGTGTCGCCGATTTTCGCCGGCACGCCCTACGCGAATATCCAGAGCGCGGCCTTCTACACCAACGTTGCCGATACCCGCACCGACGGGATCGAGCTGATGGGTAACTATCAACTGGACCTGCAGCAATGGGGCCGCCTGAACCTGAGCAGCGGCATCAGCCAGAACAACACGAAAATCACCGCGTTGCGCGATGCCGGCAACATCAAGGGTTCGCAGATTGTCGGCCGTACTACTCAGGGCCTGATCGAGGACGGCACACCGGAAACCAAACTGGTGCTTAGCGCCAACTGGCTGTTTGATGAATGGGGTGTGACCGTGGCTCAGCGTCGTTACGGTGAATGGAAAAGCCTCAACGCCACCAACCCGACCCTGGACCAGACCTACAGCCCGCAATGGGTCACGGACCTGGACGTGTCGTACACCTTCAACAAGGCGCTGAAGCTGTCGGTGGGCGCGATCAACCTGTTCGACACGCACCCGGACAAGGCGGAGGGCGCGCAGTTGTACGGCGTACCGAAATACTCGATCACCAGCCCTGAAGGTGCGCAGGGTGCGTTCTATTACACCAGCGTCAGTTACGAGTTCTGAGGCGGGTGCTGATGGGGTGTTGCTGGGGCAGCAATGGATGTTGGCATGGCATCAATGTGCGGTGCATAGGCTGACGTCTTCGCGGGCAAGCCTCGCTCCTACAGGTTACGCATTGTCCCTGTAGGAGCGAGGCTTGCCCGCGAAGGCGTCAGTGCGATCAACCACTCTCTGTGCGATGGCACACCTCTTGCGATACCCCTGCGGTACTTCGCCGAAATAAGACCCGCCATGCGTACCCGACGTCTGTTGTTTTCCCTGACCTGGCTCATCTCCCCTGCCGCCCTGTTGTTGCTCTGGGCGGTGGTGGCCGAGGCCGGGATTTTCCCGCGCAACCTGCTCGTCCCGCCCGCTCAGGTGTGGCAGACCTTCGAGGAATTGTCGGCCAGCGGTGAGCTGCTCGACCACTTGCTCAACAGCCTGTCACGACTGGGGCTGGGTTTCGGCATCGGCTCGCTGCTGGGCCTGGCGTTCGGGGTGCTGATGGCGTTGTCGAAGAACGTCGAGATCTACTGCTCGCCGCTGTTCCACACCCTGCGCCAGATCCCCAGCATCGCACTGATCCCGATGTTTGTGCTGCTGTTCGGCATCGATGAAACCTTCAAGATCATCATCGTCGCCAAGACCGCGTTCTTCCCCGTGGCGCTGGCCGCCAGCGAAGGGGTCAAGGCCATTCCGCGCAGCTACTTCGAAGTCGCCGATGTGTATCGCCTGCGCTGGCCGACGTTTGTCCGCGCGATCGCCCTGCCCGCTGCCGCGCCGCCGATCATCACCGGTTTTCGCATCAGCCTGACCCGCGCCTGGGTGGTGTTGGTGGCCACCGAGTTGCTGGCCGCCGACAGCGGTCTGGGGCAGATGATCGAAATGAGCCGGCAGATGTTGCGCATTGATGTGGTGATGGTCGGGATTGTGGTGACCGGTGTTATCGGTTTCGCCCTGGACTTCACCTTTCGCCAACTGGAACAGCGGCTGTTCCGCTGGCAGACCCGCTAGGAGCCGATGATGATTCGATTGCTTGCCAAATCCCGTGGCCTGCTGCTGCCGCTGTTGTTGATCGGCGGCTGGGAATACCTGTCGCGCCAGGGTGCCGCCGGCGCGTACGCCTTTGTGCCGTTGTCCGCGATCGGCGCGGCGTTGCTTGAACTGTTGGCCAACGGCGAGTTGCTGGTGAACCTGCTGGCCAGTCTGGCCCGCACCAGCACCGGACTGGCACTGGGCATTGTCTTCGGCGTGCTGCTGGGGGTGCTGATGGCGCTGTCGGCAGTGGCCAATCGGCTGGTCGGGCCGCTGTTTCATTCGATCCGCCAGGTGCCGATGCTCGGCTGGATTCCGTTGATCGCCATGTGGTTCGGCAATGGCGAGTTTTCCAAAGTGTTGATCGTCAGCCTCGCGGCGTTCTATCCGATGGTCCTCAACACGTATCAGGGTTTCAACCATGTCGAGAAGCGCTATCGCGAGGTCGGCCAGGTGCTGGTGCTGAGCCGCTGGCAACGCTTTCGTCATGTGCTGCTGCCGGCGGCGCTGCCGAGCATTGCCACCGGCGTGCTGCATGCGCTGGCGTTTGCCTGGGTCACCGCGGTGGGCAGCGAACTGTTCCTGTCTTCGGGCGCTGGCCTGGGCAACCTGATGATGAACGCCGAAGCCGGCTCACGCATGGAAGTCATCGTCCTCAGCGTGCTGTGCATCGGCCTCTGCGGTTACCTGATGACCCTGCTGTTCACTCTTCTTAGCCGCCATCTGCTGCGCTGGCGCAACATTCGCTGAAAGGCCGATAACAATGAACGCAATTGCCCAACACGCTGTGCCACACAGCACCTCATTACACACCGGTGCGCTGCAGATTCGCGGCCTGAGCAAGGCCTACCGGATCGAAGGCCAGCCTTTGCCGGTGCTGCAGCAGATCAATCTCGACGTTCGTCCCGGTGAGTTCGTCAGCATCGTCGGTGCCAGCGGTTGCGGTAAGTCGACGCTGCTGCGGCTGATCGTCGGGCTGGAAGACGACTATGAAGGCGACATTCTGCTGGATGGCAAACGGGTGGTCGGCACCAGCCTGGAACGCGGGATCGTGTTTCAGGACCATCGGCTGTTTCCGTGGATGACCCTGAACCAGAACATTGCCCTGGCGTTGAAAAACCATCCGTTGTCCAAGGCAGAAAAGGACCGTTTGGTGGCCGAGCACATTGCGCTGGTCAACCTCGAAGGTTTTGAAAACGCCTACCCACACCAGTTGTCCGGCGGCATGGCGCAGCGCGCGGCCATCGCCCGCGCACTGATCAACCAACCGAAAGTGCTGCTGCTCGACGAACCCCTCGGCGCCCTCGACGCCCTGACCCGGGTGCGCCTGCAACACGAGTTGCTACGCATCTGGGTGCAACAGCGCTGCACGGTGATCATGGTCACCCACGACATCGAAGAAGCGCTGTACCTGGGCGACCGGGTCATCGTGATGGACGCCCACCCGGGCCGGATCAAGCACGAAATCAAGGTCGACCTGCCCCACCCACGGGACCGGGCTTCAACGGTTTTGCAGGGGTACAAGGAACAGCTGCTTGAGGAGTTGGTGGGGCATTAAACGCTGGACCTGTAGGAGCCGGCTTGCTGGCGATTGAAGCGACGCGGTGTGTCCGATGCGCCGCCATCGCCGGCAAGCCGGCTCCTACAAGGTCATTTGATAAACACAGAATCCTGTAGGAGCTGGCTTGCCGGCGATGGCGTCTGGCTTGACACACCGCGTCGATCCGATCGCCAGCAAGCCGGCTCCTACGGGATCAGGGGGCATCCAGAGCCTTTCTGGCAGCTGGCTTTCAAAAGAACCAAAAGGAATTAATAAATACATAAACAGTATTTATCGTTATAAAAATATCCGCGTAATCTCAGACCATCCCGTCATTCACCACGACAGTGAAGAGCCCTATGAATCCGACCGCCAACATCATCGACTTCGCCAGCTACCGAAAACGCAAACAAGCGCAGCAACGGGCACGGGCCATGTGGGAAATGTACGCACGCAATGCTGGCCTGCAGGCCTTTCAGTGGGTTCAGGCTTCGCGTTCGACCGAGACTCGTCAGGCGTGAATACACAAAACCCCTCGCGCTTTCTGGCGAGCGCTGACGAACCCGTGCTGGACCTGAACAACCTCGAATCACTGGAAGAGGACCCGATCTGCGAGCGGGTCGCGCAAAACCTGCAACGCCTGCGGGGCAAGCGTCACCTGTCCCTCGACGCCCTTGCGCGACAATGCGGTGTGAGCCGGGCGATGCTCGCGCAGATCGAATCCGGACGCAGCGTTCCGTCGATCAAAGTGCTGTGCAAAATCGCCAAAGGCTTGAAGGTTTCGGTGGCCGCATTTCTTGAGCATCGGGCCTTTGAAGGGGTGGCCGTGTTATCGGCGAGCCAGAGCAAACGCCTGGTCAGCGCCAGCGGCGCCTTTGTCAGTCGTGCGCTGTTCCCGTTTGACGTGGCGCGCCAATCGGAATTTTACGAACTGCGCCTGAGCCCATTGGGAGAGGACGTTTCCGAGGGCCATGGCCCCGGCGTCCAGGAGAACCTGGTGGTTTCGCAGGGCGTACTGGAAATCAGCGTCAACGACGAACGCTACCTGCTTTCCACCGGCGATTCGATCCTGTTTTACGCCGACCAGCCCCACCGCTATCGCAACCCGGCGGACAGTGAAGCGGTGGCGTATCTGGTGGTGACTTACCCGGAACGCCTCGACTGACAAAACCGGCTTGCCGGCGATGGCGATCTCAAATACGCCTTCGCCGGCAAGCCTGGCTCCTACAGGGTCGTGGTTACCGCTATTTTTTCGGACGACATCAAACTGTAGGAGCCGGCTTGCCGGCGATGGCGCCCTCAAATACGCCTTCGCCGGCAAGCCTGGCTCCTACAGAGTAGGTGGTCAACTCCAATTCATCGAACGACGCAGACATTGTAGGAGCCGGCTTGCTGGCGATGGCGATCTCAAATACGCCTTCGCCGGCAAGCCTGGCTCCTACAAAAACAGGACAATAAAAAGCCCGGCCAATCTGCATTGGCCGGGCTTTTTAATGGCTGTCGCTCGGGATCAGCAGGTGCAGCACATCATCGGCATGCCATTGCAGCTCATCATCATCGGCATGCTGCAATCGTTCATCATTTTCATCATCAGGGTGCAGCAGTTTTTCATCATGTCCATGTTCATGCCCGCCATCGGCATGATTTTGCACATCATGCCGTCAGCCATCATGGTGCATTCCATCACGCACTTCATCGACGGCATCGGCATGCCCATCATCGGCATTGGCATCATCATGTTCATCATCGGCATGGCCATGGCCGCCTGGGACATGCACATCATGCTCATGTTGCCGCAGTGCATCATCATCGGCATGCCGCAGTTCATCATCATCTGCATCATTTCTGCGCTGTTCTTGAACATCGCCATGTCCATGCCAGCGGCCGGCATCATTTTGCACATCATGCCGTCGTCCATCATTTCGCACGTCATGGTCGCCATCATCATCGGCATGCCCATCATCGGCATCATCGGCATGTTGGCGTTCATCGGCATTTGCATCTGCATGGCGTTCATCATGGTGTTGTTCCCCAAAGGTTTGAATAGTTGGACGAAGCTGATGGCGCCGATTCTAAGGATTGGACCGGGGGCAACAAGATGACCATCGAACAGCGGAATTTGATGCTGGGGCAGCTTTAACGAGGTGGATGGAACGTCTATTTCTGCCATGACCGCCATTCGGATTTGATTGCAGACACAATCCGATCCACAACGCGGATTTCACGGTTATGGATATGCAGAAGAGGTCTATTTAAATAACCGAAAGAAATAATCGTTCTAACTGAACGAATAATTTTTGAAGCACAGCTTATTTCAGGCAAAAAAAATCCCAGGCAGCTGATGGACGCCTGGGATTTAAAAATGCATAAACCGTGGTGGTGAACGCGGTGCGGATATTACGGAATATTTCACCGTGTAACAAGATATTTTGACTCACCACCTGGTTACTAATCTTTCCAAGTCCTTAAATATCCACACTTTTTTTAAGGTCGAGTGACGAAAAGCGGTCAACTACAAGTACCAGCGATATTCACGCGCATTGATGTCCTGCATAAATGCCAAATGGTCCTGACGCTTGTTTTCGCAGTAGACATTTACAAACTCCGCACCCAATCCCTCACGCAACTGCGCGTTGTGTTGCATGGATTGAACGGCCTCCAGCATCTCCAGCGGGAAGTTGATGCCACTGCTGCGATCTTCATTCAACGGTGCTATCGGTTGACGACCGGTTTCGAGTCCTTGTTCCAACCCGACCAGAATCGCCGCCAACACCAGATACGGGTTGGCATCGGCACCGGCGAGGCGATGTTCGATGCGTAGATTCCTTGCGTCCGACTCAGGAACCCGCAGGCAGGCGTCCCGATCTTCAAAGCCCCAACTGGCACGCGTCGCGACATTCACGGTGCCGCTCAAGCGACGCAGCGCATTGTGGTTCGGCGCGAAGATCGGCATGCAATGCGGCAACAGTTCAAGGCAACCGGCCACGGCATGGCGCAGCGGCTGTTGGTCATTGGCCGCTAAAAGGTTATTGCCCGCCTCGTCGTACAGGCTCACATGAACATGCATGCCGCTGCCGGGGTGTTGCAAGTAAGGCTTGGCCATGAAACTGGCGCGGTAGTTGTGCTTGAGCGCCACGCCACGGGTGCTGCGGCAAAACAGCGCCGCCCAGTCGGCAGCCCGCAGGCCGTCATCCAGGTGACCGAAGTTGATCTCGAACTGCCCCGGGCCCAGCTCGGCAGTAATCACCGTGGTGTCGATGCCTTGCGCCCGCGCCGTCTCGACCATTTCATCGAGCACCGGCGCAAACCGCGACAGCCGCTCGATGTGCATGTTCGGCTGATCGTCCGCATCGTCGGTCAGCGGATCGCGCGCAAACTGCGGCAAGCCGTCACGCAACTGGCGATCGAACAGGTAGAACTCCAGTTCGAAAGCCACCACCGGGAAAATCCCTTTGCCAGCGAGGCGCTCCAGCACTTGCGCCAGCACTTCCCGTGGCTCGAAGACGATCGGTTTTTCAGTGCCGCTGGAGGTGATCAACATCTGCCCCAGCGGCTGTTTTTCCCAGTTGACGATTTTCAGCGTACCCGGCACCAACCGACGGGGCGCATCCGGGTCGCCGTCGTTGAAACAGTAGTCGCCGATTTTGAACAGCCCGCCTTGAGTGCCGAGCAATACACAATTCTGCGGCAGCTTGAGCGCGCTGCCGGCGGCGACCTTTTCGAGCATCTCGATCGGATAGCGCTTGCCGTAGAAATGCCCCGGGATATCCAGGGAAATCAGGTCGACGTAGCGCACATCCGGAAAGCGCTGCCGAAATGCGCGCACTTCAGCAACCAGATCAGAGCAGACAGCATCCATCATGTTGTTCCTTGTTGTTTTTATCAGGTGTAAACCCAGAGCACCCGGGTGAGCTGATCGGTGAGATTGCCGTAGCGGCAATGGGTATGGCTGGCGAGTTGAAAGCTGTCCCCGGCCCCCAGAGTGACCGGTTGATTGTCATCCAGCCAAAGTGTCAGTTGCCCTTCGAGCACGTAACCGCCCTGCTCCGAACTGTCATCCATGTGCCGGTCACCACTGCTGGCGCCGGGTTCGAGACGGCTTTCGAGCATCGAGAACGAGGCGCGCATTTTCGGCGAGACCAGGATGTCGGTGATGCCGTCGGCGTAATACAGCGTGCGGCGCTCGTCCGGCCGGGTCACCCACGGCAAGGCCATGGGTTTGGGCAGGCTGTAGAAATAGGTGGTCGGCACGCCGAGGGTTTCGCTGATCGCGGTCAAGTCCGCCACGGTCGGACGTGACAATCCACGCTCGACTTGCGAGAGGAAACCGACAGAGCGACCGATTTTGTCCGCCAGTTCCTTGAGCGTGTATTTTTTGTGTTTGCGCAGGTCCTGAATCAGGATCGCCAGCGCCGAAATCTCTTCTTGCATGTCCATCTGAAAGCTTCCAGAAAATGTGCGTTTCAAAGGCTGTCGCGCAACCGATACCAGGCCTTGCCGATGGCTTCCAGGGGCGCGGCCATGTATTTGCCGCCGGGGAAGCTGCCGTTGACCAGGCCCTGATACAAGCCCAGCTCATCTGCCTGACCGAGTATCGCGTCGGACACGGCGCGAGCCCCGGCCAGGGTCGGCAGCACACCGTGGCCCGAATAACCCTGCAGCCAATAGAGATCGCCGCGTCGGCCAATGTCAGGTGTGCGTTTGAGCGTGAGGTCGATATGGCCGCCCCAGGCGAATTCCAGTTCGACGCCCTGGAGCTGAGGAAATACCCGTTGCAGGAACGGCCGGGTCGCGGCGGCGATGTCCTTCGGCATGCCGCCCAGGTAGGTGCAACCGCCGCCGAACAGCAAGCGGTTATCCGGTGTACGACGGAAATAATCGAGAACGAACTGATTGTCGGTGACACAGACATTGCTCGGCAGGAGCGCGGTCGCCTGTGCTTGCGAGAGCGGCGCGGTGGCCACCTGATAGGTGCCGACCGGCAACACACAACTTGATAGCTGCGGATCGAGCCGGTCCAGATAGGCGTTGCACGCCAGCACCAGCACATCGGCCCGGATGCGCCCGCGCTCAGTGGTGACCACGTACCGGCCACCCTCCTCGCGGTAATTCAGCGCCTTGCTTTGTTCATGAATACGACCACCGGCGCGCTCGATGGCCGCCGCCAGGCCGAGCGCCAGTTTCAACGGGTTCAGGTGTCCGCCTTCAGGATCAAACAGGCCCGCCTGGTAGCGCTCGCTGGCGACCCATTGCGGCAACTGCTCACGGGGAATGAATTGCAATCCATCGTGGCCCCATTTGTGGCTCGCCTCGTGTTGCCACTCGGTCAGCAGGCTCACCCGTCGCGGCATCACCGATGTCCAGAGGTGGCCGGGCCGATAATCACAATCGAATTCATGCCGGTCGGGCAGCGCGCGTAATTCCTGCGCAGCCCAGCGCATGCCGTCCCACAAGCGTCGCGCACGCTCATAACCCAGCGCGGCCTCCAGCGGCGGCATATCGCACGACCAACCGAGAATGGCCTGGCCGCCATTACGCCCCGACGCCGCCCAGGCCACTCGACTGGCTTCCAGCAGCGTCACGCGCTTGCCCGCCAGGGCCAGTCGCAATGCTGTGTGCAAACCACTGAAGCCGGCGCCGATGATCAACACTTCGGTGTCGTGCTCGCCCTCCAACGCCGCACGTTCCACCAAGCGATCTGCGCAAGTGTGAGCGTAGTAACTGGCGACGTGGCGGGTGGATTGCTGGAACATGCGAGCCTCATGAAATTTTATTATTTAAATTTCATGAAAAAATACACACGTTATTTCACGAACGCAAGAACCTGTAGGAGCGAGCCTGCTCGCGATGGTGTGTCAGTCAACCCAATGTGGCTGACACTCCATCGCGAGCAGGCTCGCTCCTACAGGGATTCGGGTGATTTCCGCTCAGCGACTCAAGCGATCGGGATCAGCGGATCTGCTGCGGCCCATGCGGTTGTACGATCCGCTGCCGGCGGGTAGATCCACACGGTGTTGATCTGCGTCTTCAGGTTCTTGCCTTCCTGTTTCACCAGTTTGACCTGACGGTCCCAGCCCTCGGTGTACACCGCGCCCCAGGCACCCAGGTCCAGGCAGGTGACGTATTTGGGTTGGCTGTACGGCGTCGGGTCCACGCCCAGGATCTGCGCGGCAACGTTATTGCCGGCGTGACGCCCCAATACGATGGCGTGTTGGCAGGTCATCAAGGCGTAGTTGCCGATGTCGTCGGACGCGGCATAAGCCACATCGCCGGTGGCAAAGATATCGTCCTGACCGATGACTTTCAGGTGGCTGTCCACGTGCAGGCGGCCCAGGTGATCGCGTTCGGCAGGGATCTGCTCGGTCAGCGAACTGGCGCGCACGCCGGTGGTCCAGACCACGGTTTTGGCCTCGATACGCTGGCCGTCGCTCAGAGTGACGCCGTTGGCATCGACGGAAAGTACCGAAGCCTTCAAGTGCCATTTCACGCCGGTTTCAATACTGGCCTCTTCGATCGACTTGGCGATTTCAGCCCCCATCGACCCGCCAATTTTCTCGCCACGATCGACAATGATCACCTCGACGTCGGCCTGATCGCCCAAAATGGCACGCAGACGTGCGGTCATCTCGGTCGCCGTTTCAATCCCGGTGAAGCCGCCGCCGGCCACCACCACGGTGTTGCGGGCTTTGCTTTCCGGCAGGCTGGCCAGGGATTTCAGATGGTTTTCCAGGCGCACGGCTTGTTCGATCTGGTCGACATCGAACGCATGTTCAGCCACGCCGGCGGTCGCCGGAATCGCCAGACGGCTGCCGGTGGCCAGAACGAGTTTGTCGTAGCTGCACACCTGTTTCGCACCCGAGGCGTCGACATAACCCACGCGTTTTTGCTCGACGTCGATGGTTTGCGCAGCGCCCTTGATGAACTTCACGCCCACCGCATCGAACAGCTCGCCAATCGGCGCGGCCAGTTGGTGCGCGTTCGGCTCATAGAACCGCGGACGCACGCGCAGCTCGGCCTGCGGGGCCAGGACGGTGACTTCTACGTCGTTGTGACCATGAATGTCGAACAGGCGTGTGGCGCTCAAAGCCGTCCACATGCCACCGAAACCTGCGCCGATTACCAGAATGTGCTGTTTCATCTTTAACTCCGTGAGAAGGCCGATCAATAAATTCGTAGAGGTCGTGCGCTTGCCAGTGTCGACCGAACAACTACGACTGTATTGATCCTAGTTAATTAACGCAATCGGTTTTTTCTGATGGTTGCCATCGAAAGGTTCGATGGCTCGACCGAGAGAGCCTTTACCCACGCACAAGGGGTAATGCACAGAGAGATGCGCCGACGGGATTCGTTGCCTGCCTAACCTTCAGCTGCTAACATTTGCGACAAGATTAGTCGGAGATCCAAATGTCTCTTTACAGCGCTGGCGTTGAGTACGGCATTCATTGCCTGATTTTCCTGGTGGGCAATTGCGGCGACAGCCGTGAGGCGAGCGTGCGTGACCTCGCAGAGCTGCAAGGCGTGCCACTGGACTATCTGGCGAAAATTTTCACCAAACTGGCCAAGGCAAAACTGGTGGTCGCCACTGAAGGCGTGCGCGGCGGGTTCAAGCTGGCCCGGCCCTCCGACGAAATCAGCGTGCTCGATATCGTCAATGCCATCGACGGCCAAAAGCTGATTTTCGATTGCCGGGAAATTCGCGGGCGTTGCGCCCTGTTCGAAGGTTCCGCCCCGGATTGGGCGGTGTCAGGCCATTGCTCGGTCCATGCGGTCATGATGACGGCGCAGAAACGCATGGAAGACGCCCTCGCCCAGCAGACCATCCTGGATCTCGCCAGGAAAGTCGGGCGAAAGGCGCCCTCGGAGTTCAGTGCTCAGGTTGATAACTGGATGAGTGATCGCCGGGACAAGAAAAGCGCTGCCCCGGCCGCTGACGAGCAGACCATTGTGGTTACCAACATTTGAAATGTGTTTGGCGACTGACGCCATCGCCAGCAAGCCGGCTCTTACAGGAAATTGCGGTGTCCTTGTAGGAGCCGGCTTGCTGGCGATGGCGATCCATCAAACGTCGCTATAAACAGTCCCGAACCGCCTGACGCAGTGCGCCTGACTTGGCCCATGGCGGCCCTTGATACAGCGAAACCCGGCTGCCGTCTTTCGATTTCACGATATCCAGAATTTCGTCGGCCGTGATGATGCTCGGCGCCTTGATCCGGTAGCCATTGGAAATCGGCGTTTGAGTCGTATTGGAAATCTCTTTCTGCCACGCCGGCAATACGCAGGCGGCATACTCCTTCGGCGCCTTCTCACTGTATTTGCTGACATTCGGCTCACCCGGCACCAGTGACGCAGGCAAGGAGCACCCCGCCAGTAACGCCACCACGACTCCCGCAATCAACGTCCGCATGACGCCCCCCTATTCAAAAAAAAGGAAATGTAGCGCGTCGTCTTGCAGACATCCATTCATTGAGCCTTTCTCAGCGTTTTTCGGTGTTCTGGCCGGGATGCGCAGCGGGCCGTTCGTTCAGGAAAGTCATCCATCGTTCATACGCTTCGTGCTGCCATTGAGTGACCCGCTCCCATTCCGGGCCGCTGAGTTGATGAGCGGAAATCAGCTTCATCATCTCCGTGGTCGCTGCGTCCAGATCGACCATCAGCTCATGCGCGTGAACCCTGAAGTCATCGGTCGTCGTCATTTGAAATTGCCTCGCCCCGGCGGAAATTCGCCACTTCAATACGACAGCAAATCTTTTCGCTCGCGTGCATCTTCCCGACCAAAGGCAGCATTGGCAGTTCGGACGAACAAAACGCCCTGTCGAGGGAAATGGGACTAAAATTTCGTAGCAGAGGTTTTCTGGAGATCGTCATGTGGCTCAACGAATCTGAAAACGAACTTCGACGTGACCTGCAAAGCGTTGCATCGGACCTGAGGTGGTCGGCGGTCGAGCTTCTACGCCTGGCAGATCAGTTAAAGCTGTCTGGCAATGATGTCGATGCGCAGGCGGTGCTGAGGCTGTGCGACCTGTTTCAGGGCGACGAACAGCGATTGGCAGGCTATGCCGAAGAAGTGAAAGCCAAGGCCATCAGTCGCAACAAAGCTCACTGAACAGGAGCGCGGCCATGAACAAGCCTTTATTCGCGCTGGTTGTCGTACTGGCAGCGCTGGCGGGCTGCAGCACTGAATCACGCCTCTATGGCGACCTCCCGTTGGTCGCCAAAGTCGAGACCGGAATGAGCAAGGATCAGGTCGAGCAGATCGGCGGGCCGCCTCACACCATCACCGAACGCACGGCTGTGCCTGGCACTTGCTATGACTACAAGCTGACGAAAGCCGGCCATCAACAAGCGTACAACGTCAGTTTCGATAACCGGGGCAAGGTCGACCACACGAGCTTCATCACCTGTGCGGAATGGAGCCGCCTGCAAACAAAAGCCAGGGAGTCTTCCCATAGCACCGGCGGCGGTGGCGGCGGTTACTGAGCCAAAATGAAAAGCCCCGGAAAAAACCGGGGCTAGAAGCGTTTTACTTGACCGTCGTCTGGTTGCTCGCCGGCCTTTTGGCCCGGGATTTGTAACCGGGAAGTGCCGCGGCAAAGGCCAGTGCCTCTTCCCGGCTGGCAAAAGCGCCCAGTTGGTCACCTTGGGTGCACACCCGCCATGGGCCATTGCTCACGCTAAGTACGTCATAACCGTTCATGTGCATCTTATTCAGCATCGGAACGCTCATAAGTCACCTCCATTTTCGGTACTGATGTCCAGGATTGACCTGCCTACCTTACACCCGCCCTTTGCCGAGGTGCCGACCAGACGTCGCGACAGTATTCCGCCATTCGGTTGCACTTTCAGCCCCTGTGAGACCTCTAACCAGCCAAGAGGCCCGTGCAGCCTTGGGCGGCCTGAATATTGCATTTTTATTACTGTTTTATGACAACAAGCACTCAGGTAACACATGAAAGTACGCGCAACCGTCATTTGTGAGCAGGACCGGCACGTTCTCCTGGTGCGCAAGCCAAGGTGTCGCTGGACGTTGCCCGGCGGAAAGGTCGAGCCCGGAGAAACCGCGGCAGGCGCCGCCATGCGTGAACTTCAGGAAGAGACCGGGCTTGGGGTCGACGACATGCTGTACCTGATGCAACTGGAAACGGGCGGCACCCGACACCACGTTTACGAGGCGTCGGTGCTCAACTCGTCTGAAGCCCGGCCGCAAAACGAAATATTCGACTGCCTGTGGTATCCGCTGGACGCCGTGCAGAACCTGAACACCAGCGACGCCACGTTGCGAATCGTCAGAGCGTTTCAGCGTCGCCTGTAAGGTGGATCAGGCCTTGGCCACTGCCGTTGCCGCCTTGTCGATAAACGCCGCCACTTCGACCGGCATCGAGGCAAGGGAGGCGTGACTGGCGTGCAACGTCAGGATCTCTTTGGCGTTCAACCGCCCCGCCATCCACTGCTGGTTTTGCGGCGCGATCATCCGGTCGTCGGTCGACACCTGATACCACGACGGTTTGTTCTTCCACGCCACCGTAGTGATCGTGTCGCCAAACGTGCCGGCCAAGGGGGCTTTTTGGGTGATGCCCATGACCAATCCTTCGGTTGCGGGCAGGTCCTGGCAGAAGCTTTCGTGGTAAAGCTCCGGTCTGACCCACAAATAACCATCGCTGTCGGGGGCCAGGTTTGCGGCGGCAGCGGGTGGATGCCGTTGAGTGATGGCGCCGGGACTTTCACCTGCATCCGGCGCGAACGCGGCGATGTACACCAGACCCACGACATTCGCTTGATCGCCGGCCTCAGTGATGACCGCACCGCCATAGGAATGCCCCACCAACAGCACCGGCCCCACCTCTTGCGCGACCATTTTGCGCGTGCGCTCGGCATCATCGGCCAACGACGTGAGCGGCATCTCGACCGCGCGGATGCGGGTGTAGCCCTTTTTCAGCAGTTCGGCGATAACCTTGTTCCAGTGGGCGGCACCGCCCCAAAAACCATGGACCAGCACGATCGTGGGTTTTTCACTCATCACGTTGACTCCGTTTGATGGGGTTGTTGGCGAACGCTGTCAGCCCTGGTCGCCACCACCCACCGGCATGATCATGCCGGTGATATAGGACGCTTCGTCGCTGGCCAGAAACAGAATAGCGCCTGCCTGCTCATCCAGCGTGCCATAGCGCTTCATCAAACTGCTGTCGAGCGTCTGGTCGACGATCTGCTGGTACCACACTTTTTCTTCGGCGCTCTGTTCGGCGCTGTTGCGCGGAATCACTCGCGGCGGCGCTTCAGTGCCACCGGGCGCCGTGGCATTGACCCGCACGCCACGACCGGCGGTTTCGAACGCCAGGCACGCGGTCAGCGCATTCACCCCGCCCTTCGCCGCACCGTACGGCACACGGTTGATGCTGCGCGTGGCGATGGACGAGACGTTGACGATGGCGCCGCTGCCCTGCTCCAGCATGAACGGCAGCGCCGCATGGCAGCACCATAACGTCGGGAACAGCGAGCGGCGGACTTCAGCCTCGATCTGCTCGGCTTCGTAGTGTTCGAACGGTTTGGCCCAGATCGTCCCACCGACATTGTTGATGAGGATGTCGAGACGACCGAAGCGCTCGACGGCGGTTTGCATCACACGGTTGCATTCGCCGTATTGCTCAAGATCGGCGGTCAGCGCGAGCACCTGGCTGTCCTTCCCCAATTGCTGCTGCACTTCGAACACCAGTTCGGAGCGGTCGACCAGAATCAAGCGCGCCCCTTCCGCCGCCATGCGCTCGGCAACACGCCGGCCGATGCCTTGGGCGGCACCGGTGATCAACGCGACTTTTTCGTGAAATCTGTTCATGTGTACCTCGTGACGACGGATGCGAATCTACCCTGTGGGAGCGAGCCTGCTCGCGATGATCGTTAACGATTACGCGTGCTTTCTGAATAGACGCGGCGTCCTGGAGACCATCGCGAGCAGGCTCGCTCCCACATTGGTTTTGTGTCGCGACTTATGCCGCGCTGGCAGCGAACTTCTCGTAGTAGAAATTCACCGGCGCAATGCCTTGCTCGCGAATGTACTGGCTGACCGCCTCGACCATCGGCGGCGGGCCGCACAGGTACACATCGACGTCGCCCTCGTTCAAGTGTTTGGGCTCGATGTGCTGGGTCACGTAGCCTTTGAGCGGGTGCTGGCTGTCGGGGCTGGCCACGCAGGCGCTGAAGCTGAAATTCGGGATTCGCGCGGCGAAGGCTTCCAGCCGATCCATTTCCACCAGATCGAAATCGTTGGTCACGCCGTAGATCAGATGCAACGGATGTTCACTGCCCTGCTCGGCGATTTTTTCCAGCATCGCGGTGAATGGCGCAAGCCCCGTACCACCGGCCAGCAGCAACAACGGCCGACGGATGTCGCGCAGATAAAAACTGCCCAGCGGCCCGGCCAGGCTCATGCTGTCGCCGGCCTTGGCCATGCCGGTGAGGAAGCTGCTCATCAAACCGCCAGGCACATTGCGAATCAGGAAACTGACCTCGCCGTCACGCTGCAACGAGCTGAACGAATAAGCGCGGGTCTGCTCGCTGCCGGGAACCCCGAGGTTCACGTACTGCCCCGGCAGAAACGCCAGTTTGCTCAGGGCATCGCCCTTGATCGACAGTGCGATGGTGCTGTCGGACAACTGGCGCACGGCGCTGATGGTCGCTTCAAAACTGGCCTGCTGGGTGCGGCAGACTTCCGAGGAGGCCGGCACCCGCACCACGCAATCGCTCTGGGCGCGCATCTGGCAGGTCAGAACAAAACCCTGTTCGGCTTCCTCAGCCGTGAGCGCGTCCTCGATGTATTCCTCGCCCAGGTCGTAACGGCCGGCTTCGGCGAAACATTTGCACGTACCACAGGCGCCGTCGCGGCAATCCAGCGGAATGTTGATGCCTTGACGGTACGCGGCGTCGGCCACGGTTTCGCCGGCGTTGGCGTCGATGAAACGGGTGACGCCGTCTTCGAAATTAAATGCGATGGAATGAGTCATGACGGCCGCCTCACAGGTGGTAAACATCGATGACCTGGCGAACGTAGTCGTTCTTCAGGATCACTTTCTTGGCCTTGATCAGCGGGTTTTCGCCGCGCATATCGAGGGTGTAGAAACTGCTGCCGAAATAGCTGTCGACGGTCTTGTAGCGAAAGCTCAAGGTGTGCCAGTTGAAGCGCACCTTGCACAGGCCGTCCGCCTGTTCCAGAAGCTCGATGTTGCTGATGTTGTGCGAGGTGCGGGTGTCCGGCACGGTGGCGCTGGAACGCTCGGTCTTGATACGGAAGATGCGGTCTTCCAGACCCGTGCGGTTGCCGTACCAGATCAGCGAAATTTCCCGTTGCGGGTCTTCAGTCAGTTCGTCGTTGTCGTCCCAGGACGGCATCCAGAACGTCGCATCCGTGGCGTACAACTCCAGCCATTCGTCCCATTGCCGGTCATCGAGGTAGCGCGCTTCGCGGTAGAGAAAGTCGCGCACGGTTTCATAGGTGATGGTCATTACACGGTCTCCACGGCAATCAGCTTCGATTGCTCGGCAGCCAGGGCCTTGAGCATGGTTTGCTGCCAATACTTGTGCTGCAACACGAACAGGCCTTCGTCCTCGGTGCGCACACCGCTGAGCAACGGATGCAGGTCAATTTCCTTCGCCGCCTCATCGGCGCCTTCGACCCAGTGCTCGGCGCCACGGGACATGTCGTTCCAGGCGGTCACGCTGCCCTGGTAACCGGTCTGGCAGGAGCGGAACTCTTCCAGATCGTCCGGGGTGGCCATGCCGCTGACGTTGAAGAAATCCTCGTACTGACGAATCCGGCTCGAACGGGCGTGATCGCTTTCGCCTTTGGGGGCGATGCAGTAAATGGTGATTTCCGTACGGTTGACCGAGATCGGCCGGGCGATGCGGATCTGCGAGCTGAACTGGTCCATCAGGTACACGTTCGGGTACAGGCACAGGTTGCGCGAGTTTTCGATCATCCAGTCGGCGCGAGCCTTGCCGAAGTCCTTGGCCAGCTCATCGCGACGTTCGTACAGCGGACGGTCTTCAGGGTTGGCCCAACGGGTCCAGAGCAGCATGTGGCCTTTGTCGAACGAGTAGAAACCACCGCCCTGCTTGGCCCAGCTGCCGGCGCTCATGGTCGGGTTGGTGTCGCCGGCCTCGCGCTGTTTGCGCTGGTTCTGGGTGGCGGCGTAGTTCCAGTGCACCGAGCTGACGTGGTAACCGTCGGCGCCGTTTTCGGCGGTGAGTTTCCAGTTGCCTTCGTAGATGTAGCTGGACGAACCGCGCAGCACTTCCAGGCCGTCGGCGGACTGGTCGACGATCATGTCGATGATCTTCGCCGACTCGCCCAAATGCTCAACCAGCGGCACCACGTCAGCCTTGAGGCTGCCGAACAGGAAGCCGCGATAGGATTCGAAACGGGCGACTTTGGTCAGGTCGTGGGAGCCTTCGCAGTTGAAGCTCGCCGGGTAGCCGGCCGCTGCCGGGTCTTTTACTTTCAGCAGTTTGCCGGAGTTGTTGAAGGTCCAGCCATGAAACGGGCAGGTGTACGAGCTTTTGTTGCCGGACTTGTGTCGGCAAAGCATCGCGCCACGGTGACTGCAGGCGTTGATAAAGGCGTTCAGCTCACCGTCCTTGTTGCGCGCGATGAAGATCGACTGGCGCCCCATGGTGGTGGTGTAGAAATCGTTTTTGTTGGGGATCTGGCTTTCGTGCGCCAGGTACAGCCAGTTGCCTTCGAAGATGTATTCCATCTCAAGATCGAACAGCCGCGGATCGGTGAACATCTCGCGCTTGCAGCGGTAGATGCCTTGTTCTGGATCGTCCTCGAGCAAGGATTGAAGATATTCGGGTCGCAGGGTCATGGCCGCCGCCTCCATTGTTATTGTTCAGGCAAGGCTCATGCTAGGACGGGGCAATGGGGTGGACTATCCGCTGGGTGCAGACCTTTATCCGTTTAGTGCAAAGACCGATGTAGGAGCCGGCTTGCCGGCGATCGACGCAACGCGGTGTGCCAGACACACCACCATTCTGTAGGAGCCGGCTTGCTGGCGATTCAGGCGATGCGGCGTGTCAGATAGACCGCGTCGTTTGAATCGCCAGCAAGCCGGCTCCTACAGTTCGTGGTGTACCTGCGATCACTCGCGGCGTTTGAGGGTGTCCGACGGTAACTCGCCGAACTGTTTGCGGTAGTTGTCGGAGAATCGCCCCAAATGCAAAAACCCATAATCCATCGCCACTTCCGTAACGTTACGCACATTACAGGTCGGGTCGCTCAAACAGGCATTGATACGCTCCAGACGTTTCTGCCGGATGTAGTTTTTCGGCGTAGTGCCGGCGTTGCGTTCGAACAAGCCATACAGTGAACGCAGGCTCATCCGTGCCTGACGCGCCAGTTCTTCACTGTCGATGTCCTGCTTGAGGTGGCGTGCGATGTAGTCGGCAATCACCTCGAACGTGGCCGTCTGTGAGCCGAGGTTGATGCGGCTGACGTTGGTCTGCATCAGGCTGAGCATCTTGCTGACGATGATCTGTGCGTAATGCTCCTGCACTTTGGGAATCTGCTCGGTGGCCTCGGCCTCCTGGCAAATCATCGCCAGCAGCCCGACAAACCCTTCGAGTTCATTGAGCTGGTAACGGTTCTCCAGAAACCGCACACCCTGCCCCGGATAGCGCCAGCGCTGCTCGTCGCACACGGACTCAAGCAACGTCGTGGGAACTTTGAGGATGAATTTTTCGCAATCGTCAGAGTACGTCAGGTCCACCGGATCGTCGGGATTGATCAGCAGCAACTCGCCAGGCGCGAAGTAATGTTCCTGACCGTGCCCGCGCCACAGGCAGTTGCCACGCAGCAACACTTGCAGGTGATAGATGCTTTCCAGTGCGCCCGAGGTGACCCGCACGCTGCCGCCATAGCTGATGCGGCACAGGTCGAGGCTGGCAAACTTGCGATGATTGAGACTGGCCAGGGGTTGCCCGGCGCGCGGCATCAGGATGCAATGATTACCGACATGCTGATTGACGTAGCCCGACACCGCGTACGGGTCGGCATGGTCGAATACGGAGCTGCGCTGACTCAACAGTTGCGCTTGCATCATCGGGTCACTCTCGTTGTTTTTATGGGGTGCGTCGGGTCATTCTAAGGCAGTGCTTGCAGCGGTGTGTCAGTTGATCGACATGTGGAATATTCTGGCCCTTTCGCGAGCAAGCCCGCTCCCACATTTTGACCGTAGTCCCACTGAAGAAACACGGTCGAATGTGGGAGCGAGCCTGCTCGCGAAAGCGGTGTGTCAGTCATCGCCAAGCTGGAATCAATCCTCCAGCGCGCGAACCCGCTCGTGGCGCTGCTGCTCTTGCGGCTGGGCGGACGATTGCAAGGTGAAATCGAATTCGATCTCGGCAAAACGACCGCTGACGCCATGCGCCGCTGCGCGTTGTTGATCATCGCTGAAGGTGATTTTCGCGATCAGCTCGTCACGGGTGGCGTAGGCGAAATCGTCGTGCAGGTATTGATCGCCGTCGAGGTTGATCTGGGTGGTCAGGTGACGATGATCCGGCGCCGAGATGAAGAAGTGCACGTGCGCCGGACGCTGGCCGTGACGGCCCAGTTGATCGAGCAGTTGCTGAGTCGGACCGTCCGGCGGGCAGCCGTAACCCGACGGCACGATGCTGCGGAAGCGGTAGCGACCTTCGGCGTCGGTGACGATGCGCCGACGCAAGTTGAATTCAGATTGCGTGGTATCGAAGTACGAATAAGTGCCGCCGGTATTGGCGTGCCAGACATCCACAATCGCACCGGCCAACGGTTCGCCGGCGGTGTTGAACACACGGCCCTGCATGAACAGCGTCACACCCGGATCGAGGCCATCATCCAGACGCGCTTCACCTTGGGACAACGGCGCACCGGCCACGTACAGCGGGCCTTCGATGGTGCGCGGCGTGCCGCCAGCCTTGCCGGCCTGTTCGTCTTCGGCGTCCATCAGCAGGTCGAGGTAGTGTTCCAGGCCCAACCCGGCCACCACCAGTCCAGCCTCCTGGCGCGCACCCAGCACATTGAGGTAATTGACGGCTTTCCAGAACTCTTCCGGGGTCACGGCGAGGTCTTCGATGATGTTCACCGAATCACGCAGGATGCGGTAGATCAGGGCTTTGGTGCGCGGATTGCCGGCATCGTTGTGCAGGCCGCTGGCCTCTTCGAGAAACTTCTGGGCTTTGGCAGTGTGGGAAATTTTTACGTTCATTTTATGGGTTCCTCATCTTGTAATTATTAGCGTGGCGAACTGAACAGGCCAGGTTCAGCGGTCATCCTCGCGGATGGAAGAAGGATGCCGGCACATCGCGGTGACTTCGATCGCCATGTACGGGTACAGCGGCAATTGCATGAGCAAGTCGTGCAGCTCTTGAACGCTGTCGACATCGAACACGCTGTAATTGGCATAGAGCCCGGCAATGCGCCACAGGTGACGCCACTTACCTTGATCCTGCAGACGCTGGGCCAGGGCTTTTTCGTCAGCCTTGAGCTGCGCGGCGCGTTCGGGGTTCATGTCGACCGGCAAATTCACGGTCATCTTTACGTGGAACAGCATAATGCTCTCCTCAGGCTTGATGAATGGCAGTGGATGTCTTGTCGCGACGGAAAAACGCCAGGCGTTCTTCATCGAGGTTCAGGCCCAGCCCCGGGGTTTTCGGCACGTGCAGCTCGAAATCGCGATAGACCAGCGGCTCGCTGAGAATGTCTTCGGTCAACAGCAGCGGGCCGAACAGCTCGGTGTCCCACGCCAGTTTGTTCAACGTGACGAAGGCATGGGCCGACGCCATGGTGCCCAGACCACCTTCAAGCATGGTGCCGCCGTACAGGCCGATGCCCGCCGCTTCGGCAATCGCGGCGGTCCGCAGCACGGCGCGTGGGCCGCCGTTCTTGGCAATCTTCAGGGCGAACACCGAAGCCGCGCCTTCACGGGCCAGGTTGAACGCATCTTCCACGCATTCGATGGATTCATCGGCCATGATCGGCGCCGGGCTGATGGCGTTCAGGCGCGCCATGCCCGAGCGGTTATTGCGCGAGATCGGCTGCTCGATCAGGTCGATGCCGTTGCTGCCGAGAATCCGGCAGGCGCGTAATGCGACGGCTTCATCCCAGGCCTGATTGACGTCGACCCGCACGCTGGCGCGATCGCCGAGGGCTTTCTTGATCGCGATGACGTGGGCCAGATCGCGATTGACTTCGCCGGCACCGATTTTCAGTTTGAAGATGCGATGGCGGCGCAGGTCGAGCATTTTTTCCGCTTCGGCGATGTCCTTGTCGGTGTCACCGCTGGCCAGGGTCCAGGCCACTGGCAGCGCATCCCGAACGCGGCCGCCCAGCAGTTCGCTGACCGGCAGGCCAAGGCGTTTGCCCTGGGCATCGAGCAACGCGGTTTCGATACCTGACTTGGCAAAGGTGTTGCCACGGATGCTGCGCTCCAGGCGCAACATCGCAGCGTTGACGTTGGCGCTGTCCTGACCCAGCAGCAGCGGCGCGAAGTGCCGGTCGATGTTGGTCTTGATGCTGTCCGGGCTTTCATTGCCATACGCCAGGCCACCGATGGTGGTGGATTCGCCAATGCCTTCAATGCCATCGGCGCAGCGCACGCGAATGATCACCAGCGTCTGGTTCTGCATGGTGTGCATCGCCAGCTTGTGCGGGCGGATGGTCGGCAGATCGACGATGATCGTCTCGATCGATTCAATGGCAGTTGCAAGCATGTCGATACCCGTCAGGTTCTTAAAGTTCTGGAACCGATTCTGGTACGGCTTTTTTCGGGAAGCCAATATAGAATTGGTCTGACTTGATACCTTTAAGGTATGCAAACTGCTTTGCGGAGGCCTCATGGAACTGCGTCACCTGCGGTATTTTCAGGTGTTGGCTCAAACCCTCAACTTCACCCGCGCGGCCGAACTGCTGCACATCGCCCAGCCGCCACTGAGCCGACAGATTCAGCAACTGGAGGATGAACTCGGGGTGTTGCTGCTGGATCGCGGACGGCCGCTGAAGCTGACCGACGCCGGGCGGTTTTTCCATGAACACAGCACTGCCCTGCTGGAGCAACTGGGCAAGGTCTGCGACAACACGCGACGCATCGGCCTGGGGGAAAAAACCTGGCTGGGGATTGGTTTTGCGCCGTCGACACTCTATGGCGTGCTGCCGGAACTGATTCGCCGCTTGCGCAGCGGCGAGCCTCTGGAGCTGGAACTGGGGCTCTCGGAAATGACCACGCTGCAACAGGTGCAGGCGCTCAAGGCCGGTCGGATCGATATCGGTTTCGGCCGCATCCGCATCGACGACCCGGCCATTATCCAGACGGTGTTGACCGAAGACCGGCTGGTCGCCGCCCTGCCCGCCGGTCATCCGCTACTGGCGGGGCCGATCAGCCTGCGCGAGCTGGCGAAGGAACCTTTCGTGCTGTACCCCGGCAATCCGCGCCCCAGCTACGCCGACCATGTGATCGGGCTGTTCGAGTCCTATGGCGTCAGCATTCACGTGGCGCAGTGGACCAACGAACTGCAAACCGCCATCGGCCTGGTGGGCGCAGGAATCGGCGTCACCCTGGTGCCGGCCTCGGTGCAATTGCTGCACCGCGACGACATCGGCTTCACGCCGCTGCTGGAAGACAACGCGACCTCGCCGATCATCCTCAGCCGACGCGTGGGCGACGTGTCGCCAGGGTTGAATCATTGCTTGCGGATGATTGATGAATTATCGCCGCAACAGCTGAACGCTTTGTAAGAGCCCGGCTTGCTGGCGATGGCACCCGTGAGATCGCCATCGCCGGCAAGCCGGCTCCTACAAATTGTGGGGGTGCTCGGGATTGAGGGTGTACGCAAAACCTGTAGGAGTCCGGCTTGCCGGCGATGGCGTCCGCGAGATCGCCATCGCCAGTAAGCCGGCTCCTACAAATTGCGGGGGTGTTCGGGATTGAGGGTTCACGCAAAACCTGTAGGAGCCCGGCTTGCTGGCGATGGCGCCCGTGAGATCGCCATCGCCAGCAAGCTGACTCCTACAGGTTGTGAGGGTGTTCGGGATTGAGGATTATTCATCTGCCGGCGAACGTTATGCGGCTCTCACTTAGATCAACATTCAATGAGCGTCCCCGTCCCAGATCCAGTTCCAGACCCCCGGCAATTTCACCGGCTGCGCACTGTCACGAACGGTGCGCGCCATGGCCGCCCGTTGCAGTTCGGCCTGATCATCGTAAAACGGCTTCTGCGCCGTTTTCACGCCGGTCGCCTGCGCACTGTCGAGAAGGATTTGCAGGTATTCGCGGGCATGTCGGGCGGTGTAGCGATTGAGGTCGTGAAAGGTCACCACCACCGGGATCACCCCATCCACCGTCGGCAATTCACCCAATGCGATGCGCTCGCGCACCTCCGACATCTGCCGCAGCATGTTGGCCCGGCGCCGGGGGCTGGCGTTGAAACCCCAGATCTTGCCGTCGTTGGCGCTCAGGTCGGTCAGCAACACGTGCATGCCGTGCTTTTGATAAGCGGCGAAAACCCGTTTGTCGTAGTTCCAGAAAGGCGGCCGTACCAGAGTCGGCGGCGTGCCGGTGATGGCGGCGATGTCGGCACTGCCTTTGGTCAATGACTGTTCCAGTTCTTCCGGGCTCAGAGAACGGTGATTGGTGTGCCAGTGGGTGGCCGTGTGGAAACCGAGAATCTGCCCATCGGCATGCTCGCGGCGCATGACCTCACGGCCGATGTCGCTGTCGCCCGCCCGTGGCGCGCCGGTCTGCACAAAGAACACCGCTTTGAGGTTCGGCTGCACCGGGTTGGTGGCGAGGCTGTCGAGGATTGTCATCGTCGGGTTCCAGAAACTCGACGCGCTGGGACCGTCGTCGAACGTCAGCAGAAACCGGATCGGTGCTTGCGCGTGCAGACGCTGTTCGGTTTGCGGTGTCATTTCGATGGGAGCAGCGATGCAACCCACCAGCCCGACGGCAATGGCGAGTGCGCTGAGAATCTTGAACAGCTGTTTCATGTTGTGCCTTGAGCCGGACCGTTAAGCCCGCACAGGTGTGCGGGCGCGGTTTGGATCAGGGTACACAGTGTTTGGTTCCGGTGCTGCCCGGCATTGTCGATTACTGGGTAAACGCCTGCTCGAACGAGTTGTCGATAATCGGCGCGGTCGCCAGCGCTGTCGGCAGTGCTTTGACCTTGAACAGAAAATCCGCCGTGCTTTGCAGGTCCTTAGCAGCCTGTGCATCCACCGGGCCGACGGTCATGTGAGCCTGGCGTAACCAGTGACGCGAGACGTTCTGGTCAAGATTGGCCTTCTTCGCCCACAGATCGGCATATTCGTCGGTGTGATTGTCGACCCAGGCCCGTGCCTTTTTCAGGCGAACCAGGAAGTCGGCGATGGCTTCGCGCTTGCTGTCGATTGAGGGTGTCGAAGCGGCGATGGCGCTGAGGCCTGGCATGAGGTTCTTGGCGGTAAGAATCGGTCGCGCGCCGGAGAACAGAATCTGTTGGGAAATGTAGGGTTCCCAGACCGGGAAGGCATCAATGCTGCCCTGAGGCAGCGCGGCGGCGGCATCGATCGGCATCAGCTTGATAAAGTCGACGTAGTCCTCCGGCAGGTCAGCTTATTGCAAGGCACGCAGGGTCAATTGCTGGCTCCAGGCGCCGGGCCAGTAGGCAACTTTCTTGCCCTTGAGATCGGCGATGGTCTTGACCGGCGAATCCTTGGGCACCAGCAAGGCGATGGTGTCCGGGTTCTGCCGCGAGACGCCGATCAGCTTGACCGGCGCCTGCTTTGCAGCGAGGAACAGGAAGCCTGAATCGCCCAGAAAACCCACGTCCAGCGCCCCGGTGTTCAACGCTTCGGCCAGCGGTGCAGCGGCCTGAAAATGCTTCCAGTCAACGGTGTAAGGCGCCCCATCCAGCACCCCCGAAGCCTCCACCGAAGCGCGCACGTTGTAGTAATTCTGATCACCGACATGCAGGACAACGGGCTCAGCGGCGTAGGCCATTGGCGCAGCAAACAACGCACTGGTCAGCAAACTGCGAACGAATCTGGACAGGTTCATCGGGGGCTCCTTGAGAGTGAATGGCATAGACCATAACGCTCTTACTGGATGCTTTTTAAATTCGATTTACGCATAAGCTCATGACTGTCAGTCAACACTGTTCACCCGGCAACAGCGAGCCGACAGACTGTTTTCCCTGCAACACCCTTCTGCTTCATTCCTCGCCTCAACGCCTTGAAAAGGCCTGATATCCAAGACATGGCACAGAGCCTGCAATATTCCTTTTACGCAGGAAGCATTTATAAAAAATGAATTTTTCGACATAAGAAACTCAACGCCTTGTCCGGAGCCGATCCCATGAAGTCCATCTTCCGCTTTCCCAAAGTCAGGTATCTGCTCAGCGCCTGCGCCCTGGCCTTGAGCCTGCAACCCGCCGCGCAGGCTGCTGAAACACCGCCGGCCGAAGTGCATCTGGATTACGCCTACTACTCGCCAGTGAGTTTGGTGCTTAAACACTTTGGATTTCTGGAAAAAGCCCTGCCGCAGACCAAAGTCAGTTGGGTGCTGAGTCAGGGCAGCAACCGCTCGCTGGAGTACCTCAACAGCGGCGGCGTTGATTTCGCCTCCTCCGCCAGCCTCGCCGCCGTGCTCAGCCGCGCCAATGGCAGCCCGATCAAATCGGTTTACGTCTACAGCCGCGCCGAATGGACCGCATTGGTGGTGCGCAAGGATTCGCCCTACCAGACCGTCGCCGACCTGAAAGGCAAGAAAATCGCCGCCACCAAAGGCACCGACCCGTACCTGTTCACCCTGCGCAGCCTGCAACAGGCCGGCCTGAGCAAAGACGATGTGGAACTGGTGCACTTGCAGCACCCGGATGGCCGCACGGCCCTGGAAAAAGGCGACGTCGACGCCTGGGCCGGCCTCGACCCACACATGGCCGCCAGCAAGGTCCAGGCCGGTTCGCGCCTGTTGTATCGCAACACCAACTTCAACAGTTATGGCGTAGTCAGCGTTACTGACACTTATGCGAAAGAGCACCCGCAGACCATCGAAACCGTACTGAATGCGTACGAAAAGGCCCGCGACTGGGCGGTAAAAAACCCTGACGAACTGGCGAAACTGCTCGCTACCGAATCCGGTCTGCCGCTGGAAGTGGCCAAGCTGCAACTGTCCCGCACTGACCTGAGCAGCCCGCAACTGACCGCCAGGGATGTGATCGCCTCCAAGGCCGCCGCGCCGATTCTGGTGTCCGAAGAACTGGTGCGTCGTGGGGTGAATGTCGATCAGGTCATCGATCAGTTGATCGACACCGGCTTCAAGGAAACCGTGGCCCGTCAGTAAATCACCGCCAACGGGGCACAACGAATCCGCGCCAGTCGCGGATTCGTCATGACCGGAGAATCTCATGACCAGCAAAAGCAAAGACCTGCCCCTCGAACTGCCGACGCCACGTCGTGCCGCTCTTTCCTTGAACAATGCCTGGCGTTTGCGTCTCAAGGGTCTGGCGTTGCCGGTGCTGATCCTCCTGGTGCTGGAATTTGTCGTACGCATCGGCTGGTTGCCGTCCTACCAAATGCCGGCGCCCAGCGAAATCGCCCTGACCTTGAGAGACCTCGCCGAAGGCGCGCTGTGGAAACACATCAGCACCAGCCTGTTGCGCGTGTTGCTCGGTTTCGCCATCGGCGCCGGCCTGGCACTGGTGTTTGCCGCCTGGGTCGGTTTGAGCCGCGAAGCCGAAGCCTGGCTTGAGCCGACCTTCGCCGGCCTGCGTTCGATTCCGAGCCTGGCCTGGGTGCCCCTGTTGTTGCTGTGGCTGGGCATCGACGAAACCTCGAAAATCGTCCTGATTGCCATCGGCGCGTTCTTCCCGGTGTACCTCAACGGCGTCGCGGCGATTCGTGACATCGACCGCAAACTGGTGGAAGTCGGGCAGATGTATGGCTTCGGTCGCACACGGCTGGTCCGGCGGATTCTGCTGCCCGCCGCCCTGCCCGGCCTGTTTACCGGGTTGCGCAGCGGCATGAGCCTGGCGTGGATGTTTCTGGTGGCCGCGGAGCTGATCGCCGCGACCAAAGGGTTGGGTTATCTGCTCAGTGACGGTCGCGAGACGTCCCGCCCGGACATCGTGCTCGCAGCAATCATTGTGCTGGCGCTGCTGGGCAAACTCAGCGATGGCATTCTCGCCGGCCTGGAGAAACGCTTCCTGGCGTGGCGCGACACGTTCAACGGCCAAAGCACAGAGGATTGAGCCATGACCGATTATCTGCTGGACATTCGCGTCCAGCGCAAAACTTTCGCCACCACCACTGTGCTCAGGGATATCCACCTGCAATTGCAGCCCCGGCAAACCGTCAGCCTGCTGGGCCCCAGCGGGTGCGGAAAAAGCACGTTGTTGCGGATCGTTGCCGGTCTGGAAAAGGACTTTCAGGGTGAACTGAATCGCAGCGCCGGTGAGGTCGCGTTCGTGTTTCAGGAACCTCGATTGATGCCCTGGCTGACGGTCGAGCAGAACATCGGCTTCAGCGCCGACAACCGATATGACAAGGCCTGGGTCGCACAACTGATCGATGAAGTCGGCCTCGGCGGGTTCGCTCAAGCGTTACCCAAGGCGCTTTCCGGCGGCATGGCGCAGCGGGTCGCCATTGCTCGCGGCCTCTACTCACGGCCCGATGTGTTGTTGCTGGACGAACCGTTCAGCGCGGTGGACGCCTTCACCCGGATGAAACTGCAAGACCTGTTGCTGCAACTGGCCGAGCGTCACGCCATCGCCCTGCTGCTGGTGACCCACGATGTCGATGAAGCGCTGTACCTCAGCGACCGCGTCCTGGTCATGGACAATCGCCCCAGCAGCATTCGCCAGGAACTGGCGGTGCAACTGCCCCATCCGCGTGATCGGCGCGATCCGCTGCTGGCGCAATTGAAGGCCCTGTCGTTGACCGAACTGCAACGGGCGCACGTCATTTGAATCGCCCAGCGTTCCCCGATCCCTAACATCCTGACGATCCGTAGGAGCCAGGCTTGCCGGCGATGGCGTCCGCAAGATCGCCATCGCCAGCAAGCCGGCTCCTACAGGGTTTGCGTGAATCCCCGATCCCGGACATCTCCCAATCCGTAGGAGCCAGGCTTGCCGGCGAAGGCGTCCGTAAGATCGCCATCGCCAGCAAGCCGGCTCCTACAGGTTTTGCGTGAATTCCCAATCCCGAACATCCCTCAATCCGTAGGAGTCCGGCTTGCCGGCGAAGGCGTCCGTAAGATCGCCATCGCCGGCAAGCCGGGCTCCTACAGGGTTCGCGTGAATCCCCAATCCCGGACATCCCCCAATCCGTAGGAGCCGGCTTGCTGGCGATGGCGTCTGTGAAATCGCCATCGCCGGCAAGCCGGGCTCCTACAGGTGAAGCGTCTAAGCTGAAGGTTCCAGTCGGAGGTTTCTTTCGATGTGCGGAAGACTCTCGCAATACCGGGGCATTCATGACTTCGTGGCGGTGCTGAGTATTCCCGACGCGCTAATCAACCATGTCGGCGATGAACCGCTGGCCAGATACAACGCCGCGCCGACGAATCAACTCGCGTTGTTTCATCGAGAAAGCAATGGGCTCCAGGCCGACAAGGTGCGCTGGGGATGGCGGCCGCACTGGGCAAAGGATCGTGCGGCGCCGATCAATGCACGGGTGGAGAAAGTCGCCCACGGTCCGTTCTTCCGCGCAATCTGGCCGCACCGCGCGATTGTGCCGATCGACAACTGGTTCGAATGGGTCGATACGCCGGACTCAACGAGACAGCCATGGCTCATCCGGCGGCAGGACCGCGAACCGATTTTCTGCGCCGCGATTGGCCGGTTTCCCAAAGATGGCGAGGAACCGAGAGACGACAACGGTTTCGTGATCATTACCGCGGACAGCGCCGGTGGCATGCTCGACATTCACGACCGGCGGCCGGTGGTGTTGTCGCCGGAACTGGCACGGGAATGGCTCGATCCCGCCACGCCCCCGGAACGCGCCGAACAGATGGCCTTGTTTCAAGGCGAAGGCAGCGAAGTTTTCGAGTGGTACAAAGTTGGCAAGGCTGTAGGCAACGTGAGGAATCAAGACGCGTCGCTGATTGACGAGAGTGCATGAACTTATCAATACCAACAGCCTGACGGGTGCCAATAACTGTTAGCTATGCAGACCAATAACTTAAACGTTACACAGACTGTTTCACCCAAGTAACACTTACTGATAGAGGGTGCTTTGCTGTATCAACCGCTTGTCCGACAATTTGATCGTCATACATACATTTAGAATAACTACGGATAGCATGCGCGCCGCATTTCCATTGGCATCGCCCAGTTGACCAACGAGTCAACAACTAAGGAAATCCCAACTACAACAAGCCTTGCAGAGAATTAAATGCGCGACGATTTTGCAATCAATCAAGTCGTTGGTCTGGAGTGCGTTTATCTTTCGACGACAGAGCACTATCGGCTGGACTGTTTCATCGAGCAATACATAAAGACCCGTAACCTGCGATCGGTTCCGGGGATTGACGGCACCTTGCGTTCAACGCTCATACACTATCCCGGCAAGCCGCCGGTCATGGTCAACGAAGTGAACGCATGGATCGACAAGACCCTGGGCTATCGGGCCTCACATCCCGACGAATTGCAACTCGACGACGCTTGAAACGACACGCAGGCCTACGTTTGGCAAAAGAACTGAACGAACCCGTCGTCGCCGTACTCTGAACGGTAGAGGCTCACTGAGCCTCCTCCTTTTTCAGCAGTCCTATTTCTGCATCACACTTTCACCGCAGATCTCTCTGAATTTTCATTCGACGACTAAGCCACTGACCTGGCTGGCTTCACGAGAGATAGATGAGTGAACTCGTCCCCTATGCCGTGCATTACTTATTCGACGGTGTGCGACAGCACTTTTTCAAGATGGCTGTGCATTTTTCCGATGTCGAAGCGATTCATTCGGCGTCTGCGCATGCTTACCCTGAATCCGGCCGCAAGATCGCCGAACACGCCACCCTCGAAGCGGCACGGATCAAAGCACAGCAATTGGGCATTACCCAGATTCGCTGGAATGTGTCGATCTGATTGACTGGCAAAAAAAAGCCCCGCGCATTGGCGGGGCTTTGTTGTATGCGCAGATCGGTCAGAGCGCCTGCTAAAACTTTCTATCAGGTTCTGACAGTTCCTTCCCGTCGTCAGGATGCTTCCAGTCAGGCGTCGAACGTTTCTGCCGCTCGATCTCTTCTTCCGTCGGTTCATCCATGTCTTCATCTTCCGGATCCGGACGCTTTTGTTCAGTTGCCATGCTCACCTCTCTCCCTAAGGGATCAGTCATCAACTTTAAGCGTAGAACAGTTTTGCGCTCCCGGCTCAGAGCCACCAGCGCAGCAAAAAGAAAAAGCCCATGCTCAACAACATACTGAGCAAGGTGTTGCGGGTGTACAGCACCAGCCCCACCGCCACCAGTGAACTGATCAGGTACGGGTTGTCCCATTGCAGGTTCAGCTGTTTATCCGGCATGAACACAATCGGGCCGCAGATCGCGGTCAACATGCCCGGCACCGCAAAGCCGAGGAATTGCCGGGCGTTGCTGCTCAGGCGCAGCGGCAGCCGCGGCTCGAGAAATACATAACGGTTGAGGAACACCAGAATCCCCATACCGACAATCACCGCCCAGACCATCATGTGCGTCCACCGTAGAATTTGTTGCAGATGAAGCCCGCCGTCATGCCCGCTAACCCCGACAACACCAGCGCCGAGCCCCATTGCCAGTAACTGAACAACACCGAGCAAAACAGCGAAACCGCTACGCAAACCACGGTCGGTACGTTGCGCACCACCGGGGTGATCAGGGCAATGAAGGTCGCGGCGATGGAGAAGTCCAGGCCCAGATGTTCCAGGCCGGGAATGCTGCTGCCCAGCACGATGCCGGCCAGCGTGAAGAGGTTCCAGGCGATGTAAAACGTCAGGCCGACGCCCAGGGCATACCAGCGGTTGAATTGCTGTTTGTCATGCTGGCTGGTCAAGGCGAACAGCTCATCGGTGAGCAAAAAACCCAGCCCAGCACGCCAGCGACCCGGCAGCGGCGAAATCACCGAACGCATGCTCATGCCGTAGAGCAAATGCTGCGACGTCAGCAATAACGTGGTCAGCAGAATTGAAAAGATTCCGGCACCGCCCTTGAGCATGCCGATGGCCACCAATTGCGCCGCCCCGGCAAACACGATGCTCGACAACCCCTGGCCTTGCAGCGGCGTGAGGTTGGCTTCGATGGCCATGGAGCCGGCCAGCAATCCCCACGGCGCGGTCGCCAGGGACAACGGCATGATCGCCGCGGCGCCGCGAAGAAAGGCGCTGCGTGGCATGAGTGAGTGAGTCATAACGCTCTACAAACAGGAAAAGACGCCTGACTGTGCCAGCAGTCGCGCCCTATGGCTTGAACAATCTTGCGCACTTGTGCCGATTTTGGTGATTGACAAAATTCCCGCCGACTCTTAAAACTGAGCGCTTCATTCAGGGTGTAAGCAAACATGTCCGCAACCTTCAACCTCAACATTGACGCCATTGGCTTGATTGCCAAGGCGCAAGGTTGCGTTGCGCACGCCCTCAAATCGAAGAAACAGTCGCTCATGTGACCGGGGCGCGCTGTCCCGTCAGATGAGCTGACAGGACATTGAGCGCGACGGGCACCCTCCCCCTGCTTACTTCCTTCTACGCTTCTGACGGTGACGAAATCGGTCAACTTTCAGGAGTAAGTGCATGTCATCGTTTCAAGGTATCTGGGTTCCGCTCGTTACGCCGTTTCAACACGGTGCGATCGATTTCGTCGGGTTGCGCCGACTCGTCAGCCATTTGCTGGACAAAGGCGTCGATGGCCTGGTGGTCTGCGGCACTACCGCTGAAGCGGCGGCACTGAGCAAACATGAACAACTGGCGGTGCTGGATGCCGTGCTTGAATGGGTGCCTGCGGATCAGGTGGTCATGGGGTTGGCCGGCAACAACCTGACCGAACTGCTGCAATTGCAGAGCGAAATCCTCAAGCGGCCACTGGCCGGGTTGCTGGTGCCGCCGCCGTACTACATTCGCCCGTCCCAGGCGGGCCTTGAAGCGTTTTTCAAAACGGTTGCCGATGCGTCCACTGTGCCGATCATTCTGTACGACATCCCGTATCGCACCGGCATCGCCTTCGAACAGGCAACGTTGCTCAACATTGTGGCCCACGAGCGAATCGTCGCGATCAAGGATTGCGGCGGCAATCAGGGCAACACCCTGGCGCTGCTGACCAGCGGCAAGGTCAACGTGTTGTGCGGCGAAGACAACCAGATATTCAGCGCCCTGTGCCTCGGTGCCAAAGGGGCGATTGCCGCCTCGGCGCATGTGCATCCGGAGTTGTTCGTGACGCTGTATCAACAGATCCGCGACCAGCGGTTGGCGGAAGGACGGGCGACGTTTTTCCGGTTGTTGCCGCTGATTCAAAGCCTGTTCATTGAACCCAATCCTGCCCCGGTGAAAACCGCACTGGCCCTTGAAGGCTTGATCGACGACGAACTGCGCGCGCCGATGCAACGCAGCAGTGAGGCCATGGTGCTGCGTCTGAAGGCCGTGCTCGCCGGGCTGGGCAGCAAACAATAGATAGAGCGCCGACGCCCCGCCCGAGTACCATGGAGTGATTCGCATCACGCGTCAGGGAGTCGCCATGCTTTACCGGATCGCCGCCGATGGGCTGGTGCTGTTTCACCTGTTGTTCATTCTGTTCGTGCTGTTCGGCGGGCTGCTGGTGCTCAAATGGCGCCACCTGGCCTGGTGGCACCTGCCGGCCGCAACGTGGGGGATTGCGGTCGAAGTGTTCCACCTGACCTGCCCGCTGACACAGTGGGAAAACCTCATGCGCAGCGCGGCCGGGCAGACCGGCTATGGCGGTGGTTTCATCGAACATTATGTGTGGCCGGTGATTTACCCGGCCGGGTTGACCCCGAGTATTCAGTTGGGACTCGGCGGCGTGGTGCTGGTGATCAACGTGTTGGTCTACGTTCGAGTGTTCAGGCAGCGCAAGTCACGCCGGACGTCCACCCTTTCAAATACCACACGATCCCTGTAGGAGCCGGCTTGCTGGCGATGGCGGCCTCAAATTCAACGTAGTGTTCGAGGGCCTCATCGCTGGCAAGCCAGCTCCTACAGGGGTTGGGTTGGCCAATAAATTTCAGACAGCCCGCGATTTTGTAGGAGCCGGCTTGCCGGCGATGGCGGCCTCAAATTCAACGCAGTGCTCAAGGGCCACTTCGCGGGCAAGCCTCGCTCCTACAGGGGTTGGATTGGCCGATAAATTTCAAACAGCCCGCGATTTTGTAGGAGCCGGCTTGCTGGCGATGGCGGCCTCAAATTCAATGCAGCGTTCGAGGGCCTCTTCGCGGGCAAGCCTCGCTCCTACAGGGGTTGAGGTTGGCCTATACATTTCAGGTGGCCGCGATTTTGTTTTCGTTGCTCCAGACATTCATTTCCAGGCCGTTCGTTCGAGGATTCAGAACATGTTGTCGATTGAGGACCTGGCGTTGCTGGAGGCCATTCGGGAAACCGGCAGCCTGTCGCGCGCGGCGGTGCACCTGGGCAAGGCGCCATCGACCGTGTCGTATGCGGCGCGGCAACTGGAAGAGCGTTTCGACGCCTTGCTCTTCGATCGCCGCCGCTACCGCTTGCAGCTCACCCCGGCCGGGGAATTGCTGGTGAACGAGGCGGCGCGGCTGATGCAGGACGTCTCGCGCCTGACCCAACGGGTGCAGCAAGTGGCCAATGGTTGGGAGAGCCGCCTGTGGATCGTCACCGACGAACTGCTGGAGTTCGAAACCCTGATCCCGGTGATTCACGAGTTCGATGCGCTGGAGTCCGGCGTGCCGTTGCGCATCACCCAGGAAGTGCTCAAAGGTGTCTGGGAAGCCCTTCGCGAAGGCCGTGCGGACCTGATCATCGGCGCCACCAACGAACCGCCGGCCATCCCTTCCTTGCGCTGGATGCAGTTGGGGGAAATGGAATGGGTGTTTGCGGTCTCACCGAAGCACCCGCTGGCCAAGGCCAAGGAACCGATCTCTCGGGCAACGGTGACGCAACACCGGGCGATTGTCGTGGCCGACTCCTCCAGAGTCACCGAAGGCAGCACTTATGGCGTCTCCGGCGGACAACCCGTGCTCGCCGTGCCGACCATGCGCGCCAAAATCCTCGCCCAGTGCGACGGCCTGGGCGTGGGGTGGCTGCCCAAACATCGGGTCGGCTCGTTACTGAAAAACGGCACGCTGGTCGAAAAACAGATGGCCGACCCGCGCGAGCCGAACATTCTGTATGCCGGCTGGCGTGGCGACCATGACGGTCGCGCCCTGGGTTGGTGGCTGGAAAAACTCAAGCAATCGTACCTGGCGACCCAACTGGTTCAGGGCAGCGGTGGGTTTGTTTGAGTTCAGTTGGCAATGACGCTCATGTTCCTGCCGCTGGCCTTGGCCACGTAAAGCGCCTTGTCCGCAGCGCCCACCAGGTCGTTCGGCTGGGCCTGTGATGCCGGATCGTAAGCGGCGACGCCGATACTGACCGTCACCATGCCTTCTGCGCCTTCACGGTGGGGAATACCGGCCTGCAACACCGCACGACGGATTTTTTCCGCCACCAGAAACGCCCCCACATAGTCAGTCCCTGGCAGCACCGCCGCAAACTCTTCACCGCCGTAGCGCGCCGCCAGATCCCCGGGCCGCTTGATGTTGTCGGTGATGATCGCGCTGATGTTGCGCAAACATTCGTCGCCGGCCACATGACCGTAATGGTCGTTGAACAGTTTGAAGTGATCGACATCGATCATCAGCAGCGCGAGGCCGCTCAGGCTGCGCCGGGCGCGACCCATTTCCGAGTGGATGAACAGGTCGAACTGACGCCGGTTGGACAGCCCCGTCAGCGCGTCTTCCAGAGCCAGCAATTCCAGGCCGCGATTGACCTCGAGCAGTTTGTCCTGAGCGTCCAGCAGTTGGTTCTGAATGCGGTTCTGCTGCTTCATCAGATTGATCAGGCGAAAACCCAGTACACCGACAAAACCCAGCAAAAGCGTAACGATGCCAGCACTGAGCAAAGACTCCTCACGCCAGCCGTCCAGGACTTCCTCCTTGTCGAGAGCGGTGAAAACAACCAGCGGATACCCCTCGACCCGGCGAAATCCCACCACCCGCACAACGCCATCTACCATGGATTTGAATGTTGCCGTCCCTGAACTCCCCGAGGGCAACAACTGCTTGAACAGCGGGCTGTTGGCGAGGCTGGTGCCAATATCCGCTTCGTTGAACGGCCGGCGAACGATGATGGTGGCGTCGTCGGCGATCAGGTTGATTACGCCGTTGCGGCCCATGTCGATGCTGTCGTACAGGGTCAGGAAATGATTGAGATAAATCGTCGCCAGCGCCACACCGGCAAAACTCCCATCGGCATGATTGATCCGGCGCGACACCGTCATGATCCATTCGCCGCTGGAGCGGCTTTTGATCGATGGGCCGATATGAGGTCCACGGTCGGGATGATTGCGATGGAAGATGAAATATTCACGGTCGGCATTGTTGGCGTCGGTCAGGGCGGCGCCGTTGGAGTTGGCAATCCAGCGCCCCGTTTCGTCATAGACAAACAGGCCATGCAACTGACTCAACTCACTGCGCTGGGCGCTGAGCAAGCGCTCCAGATGTGGCAGGCCGGCCGGGTCGAAGCCGTCGTTTTCGAGGCGTTCCACCAGCGTAAACAGCAGCGTATCGGCCTGCTTGATCGTCGCCTGCGCTTGCGAGGCCAGGGTCTGCGCAAGGTTGGACATCGCCACTTCCTTGTCATGCAGATGATACTGGCGCGAACTCCACGCTTCCCAGATCACGATGACAATCATGGACAGGCACACAGCAACAAGCAGTACCACCGCGGAGCGTACCTTGATCCTGGCACCGGCCTGTTCGGTGACCAAAGGCACGCTGTGGCGCAATTGTTCAATTCGGTCTTTGACAGACGGGTTACCCATGACGCTCCCTGAATCCTGATGAATGGCGACTGATCCCGTTCGCCTTTTTATTATCAATGTGCCTTGATCCTGTACCGGTTAGCGTGGCGTCTGTTTCACGGCCTCAAGCCACGCCGGGTTCAATTGCGTCTGTTCGGTCTCGATGCCCAGCGCTTCCATTCGTGCCTTGTGCAGGTCCATTTCACGTATCAATTGGCTGTGATCACTGGAGTTACCGTCCAGTTGGTGCATCTGGCTCAGCCCCAGGTGATAAAAACGCAGCAGCTTCATGGCACTCGGATCACCCGCGTCCACCGCCGCCGTCACCTGGTGCATGACGTTGGTGATGCTCATCAGGCTGCGCTTGAGCTGCCAGCCGTAGACCGCCGGCGCCATCCACTCCTGGGTCCAGAATTTGCCGCGCATCAGCGCCGCCATCAACAACACCGCGACAAACACGCCACCCACGTTGAAGCGTAGATTGTCGCCCCCCGGTTCGCCGAACATCGCCACCGCCGCGGTGGACAAAACCATCGCCAGGGCGAGGAAAACCAGGGCGATGATGATCGTGCTGCGGCGCGTCTGGCTTCGATAGATTTCTGGGTTCTGCGGCTGGATTTCAAACATCGCGACGGGATTCCTCAGGCGGCGTGAGCAAAAAGACTGCGGGGCATTATCGCCTCTGCGAGGGATTTAGCTATGCTGGGGCTCCTTTTCATCTTTTCATCGTCAAAGGGGAACATGGCGATACTGCGCAGTTCGTGCCATCTTCTTTCGTGGATACATACTATTCGGATGTCATGCGTCCTCGGCGGGTGACATCGTTTTAAGGATCATTGAATGTCCCAACGACAAGTAATCAACGCTTCGGTCAGCCCCAAAGGTAGCCTGGAAACCCTCTCTCAACGTGAAGTACAGCAACTGAGCGAAGCCGGATCCGGCAGCACCTATACCCTCTTCCGCCAGTGCGCCCTGGCCATTCTGAATACCGGCGCCCATGTCGATAACGCCAAGACCATCCTCGAAGCCTACAAGGACTTCGAAATCCGCATTCACCAACAAGACCGCGGTGTACGCCTTGAACTGCTGAACGCCCCGGCCGACGCATTCGTCGATGGCGAAATGATCGCCAGCACCCGGGAAATGCTGTTCAGCGCCCTGCGCGACATCGTCTACACCGAAAACGAACTCGACAGCCAGCGCATCGACCTGAGCAATTCCCAGGGCATCAGCGACTACGTGTTCCACCTGCTGCGCAACGCCCGCACCCTGCGCCCCGGCGTCGAGCCGAAAATCGTAGTGTGCTGGGGTGGCCACTCGATCAACACCGAAGAATACAAATACACCAAGAAAGTCGGCCACGAACTGGGCCTGCGCAGCCTCGACATCTGCACCGGTTGCGGCCCCGGCGTGATGAAAGGCCCGATGAAAGGCGCGACCATCGCCCATGCCAAACAACGCATTCACGGTGGCCGTTACCTCGGCTTGACCGAGCCCGGCATCATCGCCGCCGAAGCGCCGAACCCGATCGTCAATGAGCTGGTGATTCTGCCGGACATCGAGAAACGCCTGGAAGCGTTCGTGCGTGTCGGCCATGGCATCATCATTTTCCCTGGCGGCGCGGGCACGGCTGAAGAGTTCCTGTACCTGCTCGGCATCCTGATGCACCCGGACAACAAGGGCCTGCCCTTCCCGGTCATCCTCACCGGGCCGAAACACGCGGCGCCGTATCTGGAACAACTGGACGCGTTCGTCGGCGCCACCCTGGGTGACGCGGCGAAGCAGCATTACGAGATCATCATCGACGACCCGGCTGAAGTCGCGCGGCAGATGACTGCTGGCCTCAAAGCGGTGAAACAGTTCCGCCGCGAGCGCAACGACGCGTTCCATTTCAACTGGCTGCTGAAGATCGACGAGGGCTTCCAGCGCCCATTCGACCCGACCCACGAAAACATGGCCAACCTGAAACTGAGCCGCAGCCTGCCGGCCCATGAACTGGCCGCCAACCTGCGTCGCGCGTTCTCCGGCATCGTCGCCGGCAACGTCAAGGACAAGGGCATCCGCCTGATCGAAGAACACGGGCCGTACCAGATCCGTGGCGATGCGGCGGTGATGCAGCCGCTGGATCAGTTGCTCAAGGCTTTCGTGGCCCAGCACCGGATGAAACTGCCGGGCGGCGCGGCGTATGTGCCGTGTTATCGGGTGGTTGCATAACCAAACCCTGTAGGAGCCAGCTTGCTGGCGATGAGGCCTTGCATCAAAGCAATGGTCGAGGGCCTCTTCGCGGGCAAGCCTCGCTCCTACAGAGTCGGGGTTGACCCATACCGCGACTTTGTAGGAGCCGGCTTGCTGGCGATGGGGCCCTAAAGCCTTGCGCTGCGCATCAAGCCGGTTCCGTTTTACAGGTTATCCGCGTCGATCACAGCCTTGGCAAAGGCTTGCGGATCTTCCTGCGGCAAGTTGTGGCCGATGCCACCGCTGATGAGGCGGTATTCGTATTTGCCAGTAAAACGCTTGGCGTAATCCTCGGCGGCCGGATGCGGCGCGCCGTTGGCATCGCCTTCCATGGTGATGGTCGGCACCGTAATCACCGGGGCCTTGGCCAGTTGCTGCTCCAGCGCTTCATACTGGGGTTCGCCCTGCACCATGCCCAACCGCCAGCGATAGTTGAAAATCGTGATAGCGACGTGATCCGGGTTGTCCAGGGCCGCCGCGCTGCGGTCGAACGTTGCGTCGTCGAAGCGCCATTTTGGCGATGCCAGCTCCCAGATCAACTTGGCGAAGTCGTGACGATTCTTTTCGTAGCCAGCCTGGCCGCGCTCGGTTGCGAAATAGAACTGGTACCACCATTGCAACTCGGCCTTGGGCGGCAGCGGGTTCTTGCCCGCAGCCTGATTGCCGATCAGATAGCCGCTGACGGCGACCAGCGCCTCGACCCGCTCCGGCCAAAGTGCGGCAACGATGTCCGCCGAGCGCGCGCCCCAGTCGTAGCCACCCAGCACCGCTTTCTTGATCTTCAGTGCATCCATGAAGTCGATGACATCACTGGCCAACGCCGCAGGCTGGCCGTTGCGAACAGTCTTGTCGGACAGGAAATGCGTGTCACCGTAGCCCCGTGCGTAGGGGATCAACACCCGGTAACCCTTGGCCGCCAACAACGGCGCCACTTCGCTGTAGCTGTGAATGTCGTACGGCCAGCCGTGCAGAAGAATCACCACCGGCCCATCGGCGGGGCCGACTTCGGCGTACGCCACACTCAGCAACCCGGCATTGACATGCTTGAGCGGGCCGAACGTGTCCGCCTTGAGGGTCGCCGCACTCGCCACCACGGGCTCGGCAGTCGCGGCTTGCGCACTGGCAGCCCCGAGAGCACCGAGCTGCATCAGCGCGAACGCGAGGACCGAGGGGCCAAGGAAACGGCGACGACGCGAGGCGGAAGTACTGCTCAACACATTGATCTTCATGGTGATATCCCTGCAAGTCATTGATCGGGTGTTTGGACGACATGAATCAGCCATCGCGGGGCGCTAAGCAAACGGTGCGTTGCTCGACATCGACTGCGATGAGCGTAGTGGAAAGATCAGCCGCCCTGATTCGCGCAGTCTGCGAATTTGCTGTACCCGGCGACTTTCTGTGCGCCATTGGAATCGAGGTAGGTCAGGCGGGCATCGACAATGCCGCAGGTGCCGCCGCCGTTGTCGACAATGGAAACAACCTTCTTGATATCCAGGTGCGTGCCGTACGCAGTGGTCTGCGCCGGCGCTTGAACATCGGCATGAGCCGAAAATGCGGCAACGTTCAGGACGGCGAAGAAGCTGGCGGCAATCAGTTTGTTCCAGTTCATGATGAAATCCTCAGGGTTGCAATGGGCAATGGTTGCGAGGCAAACCGTGTTGTCTCGATGGAGCCCATTTAATCGACCCGAGGTATCTGCCATGTGTCTTAGAACCCGCGGAATTGAGGCGTAAGGTGTCAAACAGGGCAGCGGATACACTGTGATACAAAGCCTGTGGGCAGGTGCACCGTGGCTGCCTAGAATGCGCAACGTGCGAATAACAAGAGGGTTGAGCAATGGAACATGTAAACCACATCCTGATCGTCGACGACGACCGGGAGATTCGCGAGCTGGTCGGCAATTACCTGAAGAAGAACGGCCTGCGCACCACGGTGGTTGCCGACGGCCGGCAGATGCGCAGTTTTCTGGAAGCCAATCAGGTGGACCTGATCGTGCTGGACATCATGATGCCCGGCGATGACGGCCTGGTGCTGTGCCGCGAGTTGCGCTCGGGTAAACACAAAGCGACGCCGATCCTGATGCTCACCGCCCGCAACGACGAAACCGATCGTATCCTCGGCCTGGAAATGGGCGCCGACGACTACCTGACCAAACCCTTCGCCGCCCGCGAGTTGCTGGCGCGGATCAACGCCGTATTGCGCCGTACGCGAATGCTGCCGCCCAACCTGCTGATCACCGAAAGTGGCCGACTGTTGGGTTTCGGCCGCTGGCGCCTCGACACGACTGCCCGCCATCTACTCGACGAAGACAACACGATGGTCGCTCTCAGTGGTGCCGAGTACCGCTTGTTGCGCGTATTCCTCGATCACCCGCAACGGGTACTCAGCCGCGACCAGTTGCTCAACCTGACCCAGGGACGCGATGCCGACCTGTTCGATCGCTCAATCGATTTGCTGGTGAGCCGTTTGCGCCAACGCTTGATGGATGACTCGCGCGAGTCGACCTACATCAAGACCGTGCGCAGCGAAGGCTATGTATTCTCCTACCCGGTGGAAATGCTCGGCGCAGAATCATGAAGCGTGCCTGGCGCTGAACACGACAGCCCTTCACATCCGAAGGGTTTTGTATCCGTCTGTATAAGAACCCGCGACAGATACGCAGACAGCGATTTCGCCGGGTTCGAGCACACATCACCGATACACCCGGGCGTTTAACTGTGATCACCGGATAGCAGCAGCTACCGACCCACTCAAACTAAACGCACGGAGAATCACCATGATCAATTTCTCGAAAGTTTCTTCCCTGGAACTCGGTCTGGCACTGGTCGGTGGTCTCGGCCTGTCGAATCTGGCCTCGGCCAGCACCGTGAGCGCGGTGTCCCACGGCCAGATCCAGCAACTGCTGGTGGAAGGTGGCTCGGACCGGCTGCAACAGAACCGCGTGGCTGAAGGCGGTGCCGATCGCCTGCAAGAGCTGCGCGAACGTGTCGCCGAAGGTGGCGCCGATCGTTTGCAAGAGCTGCGTGAACGTGTTGCTGAAGGGGGTGCCGATCGCCTGCAGGAACTGCGTGAACGTGTCGCCCTGATCAGCCCGGACAACGCCGTACGCGGCGGCGTGATCGTGGCGGAAAACCGCGCAGAGTTCGGTTCGAAATATCAGCGGTATTGATCGCGATCTACATCGCAACAAAGATCCCCTGTGGGAGTGATACCCATAAATCCTCAGGTCTGACGCAAAAGCCCGCTCAATTGCGCGGGACAGTGACTGCACGCTCGTACTAAGCTTTGTGCCACATTCGATCAAGGACGATTCATGAAGCGCATCGCCGTTTGCCTGCTGTCTCTTTTGACGTTCACTGCGGTCGCGGCAGACCTGAACATGCTGACTGACAACCACCCGCCCCTGCATTTCCAGCAAGGTAAACAGCTGGTGGGGTTTGGCGTGGATGTGGTGCAAGCACTGGCCGACATGGCTGGCGACCAGGTGCACTTTCAGCAAGTCCCGCTACTGCGCGCCTTGCACGTGGCCAGCACCGAGCCCGCCACGGGGGTGTTCACCGTGTTGCGCACTGCCGAGCGTGATGGCCAGTATCAGTGGGTCGGTCCGCTGATGGAGGTGGAAACCGCTCTGTATTCCACTGAAAGTACCCGGCAGCCGGTGCGCAGTCTGCTGGAGGCCGGTCATCAGGGTCGCATTGCCGTTCCGCGAAAATGGCTGGTCTACAGCTACTTGCAGAAGCAGGATGTGAACAATCTGTACGGCGTGGAAACCCCCGAACAAATGATGCGTCTGGCCCGCCTGGGTCGCGCGGAGTTCGTGGTGGCCGACACCCTTTCCGTCGCTACCATGGCCCGTGAAGAAGGAGTGCCACCCGAGCAGTTGCACTACCAGATACCGCTGATGAAGGAAGCCACGTATATCGCTTTTTCGCCGTTGACCGACCCGCGCCAGATTGCGCGCTGGCAACAGGCGCTGAACACGATGCGCCAGGACGGGCGCCTGGAACAGCTCAAGCAGCGCTGGCTGGCAGACCGCACACCACGCTGACGGCGTGGATCAACGTTCTCGATAAAGACTATGCGTCAGGGTGTTTTTTCATCGTGATGTTCCAGGACTACTGTGGGCCCATCTTCTTCCCACAGTTCTGGAGCTACATCATGAAAAGCATTATCGGTCTTGGTTTCGTTCTTTCGGTTCTTGGTGCTACATCGGCCATCGCTGCCCCGCATGCTACGTTGCCAGTGGTGGCGGCGGCGAAGGTCAGTCAGCCGGCTACGTTGAATGTGAATACGGTTGGTGTTGATCGTAAAGATACTCAGGCGAGTACGTTGTATGTCGCTGAAAACCGTCCTGAGTTTGGGTCCAAGTATCAGCGTTATTGATTGGCTGGTTTGTGCGGCTTTGAATAGGAAACCCCGAGAGGATTTGGTCTTTTCGGGGTTTCTTTGTTTGGGTGTATATCCGTTTTTTTTGTGATGGCTGATATTGGTTCCGCCCTTACGGCGGGTCACTTGGAAGAGCGCCAAGTAACCAAGC
>NZ_CATKQM010000027.1:0-66096 GCF_949768225.1 Pseudomonas sp. IT-P44
AAAAAGCACGCCCGGGACGAGCACAAATTTGCACAGTTATTTTCGACTCAGGACACTAGAATAGGTCCAACTTTTTCGGAGTCAGTGCCTTTATGCCAGAACCGGTTGACGCCCCCGGGCTGTCAGAATTACCGCTGGACGACTTGGTGGCGTGCCATGAGTGCGACTTGCTGATGCGCAAGCCCAAGCTCGCCCATGGCGAGAAAGCCCTGTGCCCGCGATGCGGTTACGAACTCTATGCCCACCGGCACAATGTTGTGCAACGCAGTCTCGCCTTGGTCATCTCCGCGCTGTTGTTGTACATCCCGGCGAACTTTTTACCCATCATGCAGCTCAATCTACTCGGGCAGTCGTCGCAAGATACTGTCTGGAGTGGCGTTGTCGGCCTGTTCGATACCGGAATGCAAGGCGTGTCAGTGATTGTGTTCCTGTGCAGCATGGGGATCCCGTTGCTCAAACTGCTTTGCCAACTGGCCGTGCTGCTGAGCATTCGTTTTGATATCGGCCGTAGTTACGGTTTGTTGCTCTATCGGATTTATCACCATCTACGCGATTGGGGGATGCTCGAGGTCTACCTCATGGGCGTGCTGGTGGCGATCGTCAAACTGGCAGATATGGCAGCAATCACCATCGGTCTCGGCCTGGCGTGCTTTATCAGTTTGTTGTTGGTCCAGGTCTGGCTGGAGGTTGTGATGTCGCCCCATCAGATCTGGCAGGCTTTATCAGGAGAGGATGCCCATGCGGGCGATTGATGCAGGCATTCTGATTTGCGCCGAATGCCATGAATTGAACAAGCAGGAAGCTGACACCGACGAGCAGGTCTGCACCCGCTGCGGTGCGCTGGTTCACGCCCGCCGCCCCAACAGCCTCGCTCGTACCTGGGCGTTGCTGATCACGGCAGCGATTCTCTACATTCCGGCCAACGTACTGCCTATCATGACGGTCAGTTCCCTCGGTCAGGGCGATCCCAGCACCATCATGTCCGGTGTGATCCAACTGGTTCAACACGGCATGCTTCCCATCGCCGCCGTGGTTTTTATCGCCAGTATCGTGGTGCCCACGTTCAAATTGGTGGGCATCGCCTTGCTGCTGTTTTCGGTGCAGCGCCACCAGCCGCTTTCGGCTCGTCAACGGATCTGGATGTACCGCTTTATCGAGTTCATCGGTCGCTGGTCAATGCTCGATATCTTTGTGATTGCCATCCTGGTGGCGGTTGTGAATTTTGGACGGCTTGCCAGTGTCGAAGCCAATCTTGGCGCCATCGCTTTCGCCAGTGTGGTGATTCTGACGATGCTTGCCGCAGTAACTTTCGATCCCCGACTGATTTGGGATAACACGGAGTCGGACGACGACCATGACTGATTTGCCCACAGCGAAAACCCGACCGGCCTCGAACTGGTCAGCCATTTGGGTGTTGCCCCTGATCGCCTTGATCATCGGCGGCTGGCTCGGCTGGCGTGCCTACAACGAGACCGGCATCGAGATTCAGGTACGTTTTGAAAGCGGTGAAGGCATTCAGGCCAACAAGACCGAAGTGGTCTACAAAGGCATGTCGGTCGGCAAGGTGAAAACCCTCACGCTCGATGATGAAGGCGCCTCCAAAGGGGTGATCGCCACCGTTGAAATGAACAAGGACGTGGAGCAATACCTGCGGACCAGCACACGCTTCTGGCTCGTCAAGCCGAGCGTGACCCTGGCGGGTATCACGGGCCTGGAAACCCTGGTCTCCGGTAACTACGTCGCGATCAGTCCGGGGGAAGGCGAGCCCACACGCCGGTTCAAGGCCCTGGCTGAAGAACCGCCGCTGTCGGATGCCCAGCCCGGGTTGCACCTGACCATCAAGGCTGACCGCCTCGGTTCGCTGAACCGTGGCAGCCCGGTGTTCTACAAGCAGATCAAAGTAGGGCAGATCAAAAGTTACTTGCTGTCCGAAGACCAAAGCACGGTTGAGCTTAAAGTGTTCATCGAGCCCACCTACGCCAAGCTTGTACGCAAACACACACGTTTCTGGAATGCCAGCGGCATCAGCATCGACGCTAACCTGTCCGGTGTGAAAGTGCGCAGTGAGTCCCTGGCCAGCATCGTCGCCGGCGGTATCGCATTCGCCACGCCGGAAAACCGCAGGGACAGCCCGCCCACCGATCCGAGCCTGCCGTTCCGTCTCTATGAAGACTTCGATGCGGCGGCGGCCGGTATACGGGTCAAGGTCAAACTCAGCGATTTCGAAGGCCTGCAGGCCGGTCGTACGCCGGTAATGTACAAAGGCATTCAGGTCGGCAATCTGAAAGCGCTGAAGATCGATCCTGATCTGTCCGGTGCTACCGCTGAACTGACCCTTGATCCACTGGCCGAAGATTACCTGGTCGAAGGCACTCAATTCTGGGTGGTCAAACCGTCGATCTCCCTGGCCGGTATCACCGGGCTTGAAGCGCTGGTCAAAGGTAACTACATCGCTGTGCGTCCCGGCGATAAAGGCGCAGCACCACAACGTGAGTTCGTGGCACGGGCCAAGGCGCCGCCGCTGGATTTGCGTTCGCCTGGCCTGCACCTGGTGTTGTTCACCGAAAATCTTGGTTCGCTGGAAGTCGGCAGTCCGATTCTCTACAAGCAGGTCAAGGTCGGTTCGGTACAGAGCTATCAGTTCTCGCGCACCAAAAAACAACTGGTGATTGGCGTACACATCGAGAAGGAATACGAAGGGCTGGTTAACGCCTCGACCCGATTCTGGAATGCCAGTGGCATTACGCTCACGGGCGGATTGACTGGCGGAATCCAGGTCAAAAGTGAATCGTTGCAAAGCCTGATGGCCGGCGGTATCGCCTTCGAAACCCCGCTGGCCAAAGCCCCGCTGCAAAAGAAAATCCCGCGTTTCCGTCTGTTCGCCAGCCATGACGAAGCCAACCAGAAAGGCGCCGTGATCACGATCAAGGTCGATCGCGCCGATGGCTTGCGCAGCGGCACACCGGTGAGATTCAAAGGTCTGGACGTCGGCAAGATTGAAGACGTCGACCTCACGGATGACCTGCAATCGGTGATGCTCACCGCGCGGATCACCGAAGTGCCGGAGCGTATCGCTCGGGCCGGCAGTCAGTTCTGGGTGGTCAAGCCCGAGCTGGGTCTGCTCAAAACGTCGAACCTGGAAACCCTGGTGACCGGTCAATACATCGAAGTGCAGCCGGCCGCGAAAAACCTCGGGTCGCAGAATAACTTCGTAGCGCTGGCCAATCCTCCTGAAACCGCCAAACAGGAAGCCGGGTTAAGTCTGGTTCTCAGCGCCGCTCGCCGCGGTTCGTTGAAAACCGGCGTGCCAGTGACGTATCGCGAAGTCACCGTGGGCAAGGTGACGGGCTATGAACTGGGCCAGACGGCTGACCGTGTGTTGATACACATCCTGATCGAACCGAAGTACGCGCCATTGGTGCGCAGCGGCACACGATTCTGGAACACCAGCGGTTTCGGTTTCGATTACGGTTTGTTCAAAGGCGCGACGGTTCGTACCGAATCGCTGGAGACGCTGATTCAGGGCGGCATCGCATTCGCCACGCCGGATGGGGATCGCATGGGTAACCCGGCGCGAGCGGAGCAAACCTTCCCGTTGTTCGACAAGTTTGAAGATGAATGGCTGACGTGGGCGCCGAAGATTTCGCTCGGTAAATAATCTGTTGGTGTCTGGGACAACGCATTCGCGGGCAAGCCTCGCTCCTACAGATCAGCACCGAACCTGTAGGAGCGAGGCTTGCCCGCGAAGAGGTCCGGATAACCAACACATAACCACCAGACAAAAAAGGCCGCGATTGGATCGCGGCCTTTTTTATTGCCTTCGATTAATGCAAATCAGACCGCATCCAGCTCCGGTTCATCCGCTTCAACATTAACCACAGCCTTCACCTCATCGTGACGACGGATGTACTTCCAGTCCGCCTCATCGATGTAGATCCCGTTCGGCCCACTACCGCCTTCCAGGTCAATCGCCACACTGGCGCAGACCTGCGGCTTCACACTCGCCAGAATCGGCACGAAGCCCAGTTGCAGACTGGTTTCCAGCAACGCTGCCTGGTTTTTCTCGTCGATGTCCGCCGCTTCGTCGAGGTAGTACGGCAGGCGCACGCGACCGGCCTGGTCGCGGTCCATCAAGTGCAGTAACAAGTACATGTTGGTCAGCGCCTTGATGGTCATCGTCGTGCCGTTGGACGCAGCGCCGTCGATGTCGGTGTGGATCACCGGTTGACCGTTGACCTTGGTGATCTCGAACGCCAGTTCGAACAAGTCCTTGAGACCAAGCTGGTTGTGGTTCGCCGCTACCAGGCGCGCCAGGTATTCCTTGGCTTCTTCGTTCTTGTTGTCTTGATCGGCGCTTTGGCTCAGGTCGAACACGGAGAGGGTTTCGCCTTCTTCGTACTGACCGGCGCTGTGGATGATCTGGTCGATGTGCTTGAGCGCTTCCTTGTTCGGCGCAAGCACGATGCGGAAGCTCTGCAAGTTGGAGACCTGACGCTTGTTGATCTCGCGGTTGAACAGCGCCAGTTGATGCTCGAGGCTGTCGTAGTCGCTGCGGATATTGCGCAGGGTCCGGGCGATGTCGGTAACCGCGGCGCGGCGTGCCTTGCCGAGGGTCAGGGCTTCGTCGGTGCGGTGCGCATACGCGTTGATCAGCAGTTGCAGGCGACGCTCCATATCGTCTTCGCTGTCGAACTTGGCCACGCCTTTGAGGCGTACCTGAGCGTACAACGCGTCGATCTGGCCATCGCTGCGCAGCAAGCCCTGCCAGCTATCCTGATAGTCGTTGAGCAGCGGCAACAGGTTGTCCATGGAATCGTCGATCGGGTCCATGAACGGCGTGCCGAACGGCAGGTCTGCCGGCAACAACTGACGGCGGCGCAGGGCGTCGTCGAGGGTGCGTTGCTTGGCTTCCATGTCGCCGATCTGCCGGCCGACCAGTTGCAGCTTGGCCGACAGTTGCTGGACGCGTTCGGTGAACGCGTCGCTGGAGCGCTTCAGTTCTTCCTGCGCCGCTTCCATCTGCGCCAGTTGCTCAAGCTTGTCGTCTTCCTCGGCGCTCAGGGTTTGCGCGCGGCGGAAATCTTCCAGGGCTTTCTGCGCGTCCAGCACTTGCTGGTACAGCGCTTCGGTCTGGGTCTTGCTCGCTGCGCGGTCGGCGACCACGGCAGCCTGGGTTTTCAGTTGCTTGAGTTCTTTTTCCAGGCGGTCTTTCTGATCGCGTAACGCGGCGCGGTCCGCCAGGGCCTGTAACGCCGGAGGCTCAATGTGCGAGATATCGATGGACAGGCCCGGCACTTCGAAGCGCTCGCCTTTGAAGCCGTCGAGGATCAGCTCCATGGATTTGACCCACTGACCGTCCTCGTCCAGCGTGATGCCATGCTCGCCCAACGGCAGGCTGAACAGCGCGCTGTTGAACAGGCGCATCAGACGCTCGACATCCTGTTGCGAAAACTCTTCGCGCAAACGAGCGTAGCTGTTGTTGTCGGCGTGATCGAGTTGCTGTTTCACCGACTTCAGGCGTTTTTCCAGATCGCGCAGACGCTCTTCCAGGTCTTCGGCAGAGAACTGCCGCGACTGCGCCAGCGCACCGGCCAATTCATCGTGCGCGTCCTTGGCCGCGAGCAATTGCTGCTCCAGGACCTTGACGTCAGTCACCAACGCGAAGCGATGCTTGAGCACCGACAACTCGCCGAGCCAGCGCTGGATACCGGTGATTTCCCGCTCCAGACGCATCAGCTCCTGCGTGCCGCCGCGCTGATCGTTTTGCAGCGCGTCCTGTTCGTTGCGGTAGTGCTCGGCCTGAATCGTCAGTTCTTCCTTGCGCGCACTGGCATAGTCCGACCAGGTGCCGAGCAACGAGTCGAGCAGCGGCGAGATCCGGTGCAGCTTGCCGCGCAGAATATTGCGCTGGGCAACGCCTGCGGCCAGCGCTTCAACCAGCGGACCCGCTGTGACCAGCGAGTTGTAGTCCTGCTCCATGCGTCGTACATCGCGGAAGGCTTCTTCGCACGCAGCGATGTAATCGACGCTGCCGGAACGCAGGCTGTGCTCGAAAGCATCGAGGAACAGCTGCTTGAGCTTGGCCGCGGTGATTTCGCGCATGTGCAGCAGGTTGATGAACAGCGCGCGGAAGGTCTTCAGGCTCTGCTCGCTGGTGGAGCGCAGCGGAATCAGGGTCAGGTCCAGCGGGATCGAGGTGTGACCACCGACCAGCAAACGACGCAGTTCATCCGGCTTGAGTTCGTAGGCTTTCAGGCCTTCGCGCTCAAGGTTGGTGAACAGTTCTTTCTGACGCAGGCAGGTGTCGTTTTTCTGGTAGTGGGCCAGGTCAAGTTTGCCGGCGTAGGCAAAGAACTGGTGACCGAAACCACCGCCCGGGCCGCGACCGACCACGCCGATCACGTGCGGACCGTGGGGCAGCGAGACTTCCACCAGGATGTAACTGGTGTCCGAGGCGAAGTAGAAACGCCGGGATTGTTCCAGGCTGTACTTGCCGAAACTCATGTCCGACATGCGCGCCAGAATCGGGAACTGCAACGCGTTGATCGACGCGGATTTACCGAGGTTGTTCGCGCCGTAGACCGACAACGGTTCTTCCAGCGGAAACAGGCCGAGGCTGTAACCGGCGGTGTTCAAAAGGGCAAAGCGGCGAATGCCGTAGCGTTCCTTGCTCATGCGTCGGTCTCCTGTTCTTCGGCAATGGCGCGGGCCAGAGCGTCTTCTTCGCTTTCTTCAGCGAAGTCACTGAGGTCCAGCGGGTCATCGGTTTGCAGCAGTTTTTCGTCGCTGTCGTCGTCGATCAGTACCGGAACCGGCAGCGGCAGCACGCTGTGCAGGCTGGCGGCCAGGTCGCGGTCCTGTTGAACCGACAGGCAGACGTCGAGGAAACGGTGCATCGGCGGCAGGAAACGGTAGACGCCGTTTTCTTCGCCGGCGAACCCGAGCTGCGTCATGCGGCGCATGATTTTTTCTTCGAGTTCTTCGACGGTCTGCACTTCGGCCTGGATGAACAGGTCGCGGTATTTTTCCAGCAGCGACGGCAGTTCATCGCGACCGAGGCTGCCGCCGTCGAGCACGGCAATCGGGTCACGGCCCTGATCGGCCAGATGCTCGACGAGGATGAAGGTGAACAGCGCCAGACGCTGCGCGGTCTTGTTCACGGCAGCAGCGGCGAGGTCCGGCACAAAGTAGTAGAAACCGCGGGTGTCGCAGACCAGTTCAAAGCCCAGCGCCTTGAACAGCGTGCGGTACTGGTCCTGGAAGTTCGACAGTTGCGCGTACAGCTCCGGATCGCGGCGGCTGACGTGGTAGCCCTTGAACAGCTCGCGAAAGATCGGCGCCAGCTGGGACAGTTCGGATAGATCAAGATGCATGTGGAGTGCTCGCAGAATTCTCGATGGCATCTGGGCCGGCCGAGAGCAGGGCGAAGGAGCGCAGGCTGACCTGGTGCTCGTGAGTGTGGTAATCGCGGCGTTCCAGACGCTCGCGTTTGAAGCGTTTTTCCCGCGACAGGCGCGAGAACCAGTACAGCAATTCGTCAGTGGCGCCGTTCGGTTCCTGTTCCAGCAGCCAGGTCATCAGGTCTGGCATCGGCAGCGCGTCTTCACAACGTTCAAGCATTTCGCGAACGGTACGTGGTGCGCGTGGCGCTTCGCCTTTCTGGGTCTTGTGGGCCTTGGGGAACCGCGCCGGTTTCGGCTCGAAACGGGCCAGCGCGTAGACGTAGGCTTCGACCTGACTGGCGCTGCCGAGGAAGGTGCTTTGCGGCCGGGTGAACATCGGCATCGCCGCTTGTGGCACCGCATCGATGCCTTTGCGACGGATGGCCGACAAGGCCAGCGCTGCGCCACGGGTTACGGCGTTGTGCCGACGGGCTTCTTCACGCAGCGGCAGCAGCAGTTCGCGGGCATGACGCAGCGTCAATTGAGCGCTGGTCTGCATTTCAAGGATGCGCGCGTGGGTGCGCAACAGCATGTCGTCATCGACCAGGTGGCCGAGGCGTTGCTGCTCGGTGAGCATCTTCAACAGGACGTTTTCGACCTTGCGCACGCCTTGTTCGAAGGCGCCGTCGGCGTTCACCAACTGAATCATCGGCTCGACGTATTCGTCCCAGGTCGCCAGTACTTCGGCGTAACGCTGACGCAGCGGGATCTGCCGATCGCTGGTCTTGGCGCGTTCGGCGACGGCCACCAGGGCCTGTTCGTCGTTGGCGAGCTTCTTCAGTACATCGCGCACACGCATGTCGAGCAGGCGCAATTGGCGCGCCAGGTCGTGGCCGTCGCGGATGTCGAAGGCGTCCTGTATGTAACCGGCCAGGCGTTCGAGGTGGCGCAAATAGGCTTCGATTTCCAGGCACAGGCCCAGACGGTGCTCACGGCGCAGGTAAGCGAGGAAGTCGTGGATCTGTGCGTTGAGCTCGAAACGGTTCGGGCTTTTCGCCACGGGAACCAGAATGTCGAGGCGGATCCACACGTCCAGCAGGCTGGTGATGTCCTGCGGCGTACTGTCGAGTTGCTGGGCGGCCAGTTGCGTGCGCAGTTCGTTGAGGCTCAGTGTGCCTTGGTCGAAGTGCTCGCACAGTGGCTCCAGAAGTGCCCAGTGTTCAGCGAGGGCGCGCAAGACGCGCTTGGGTTCGATCATCGGAATGGCCGGCTGGTTGGCGATTAAAAGCCGCGATTGTACTGCATCGGGACCGATGCGATTCACTCTCGGGACGGGCTGTAGCTGTTTCTAAGGGAAAGAGTATCGATCAAGCGCGGGCGATCTTGAGCGAAGGGCGGTAGAATCAGCGCACTTTAGTTATCCACAAGTGGCCGACCTTTGCTAATCGAGTCCCGTCGCCGCGCTTATTTGACCGCCATGCAGGTGGTCAACTGGCTGCCGCGCACCGAATTGCCCTTCGCCGCGCCCTCGCGGCCCGAGCTGCTGGAAATGCCCGAGCCGTTGGTCGTCGCCCCGGTGGCGCCGTTGCCCGTGGCCGATGCACCTGCGGAACCTGTGGTCAAACCGGCCGAACGGGTAAAAATCGAGGTGCCGCGGCCATCGTTGGCAAGCACGCGCACCAACGCCAAGGTCGAAGAAGAAGAGGCACCGGTCGCGGTAAAGGCGCCGGTCGTGCCGCCACCGCGATTTGCCCTGCAATTGCTGCGCGCCGGTCGTTGCCTGCTGTTGGTGGAGTTACCCACAGGCGAAACCTTCCAGACCCGCGATCCCGCCTATCTGCTGCTCAAGGACATGTTGCGCGCCGCCGGTCTGCCGGACAGCCCGCAAATTGTCGGCGAACCGGTGCGCTGGCCATTGTTGGTTCGCGGCACCATGGATCAAGGCCCGGAAGCGGCTCGTGATTTCGTACAAGGTTTTCTCTCGGCCCGGCTGGAAGACGCACCGTGCGTCTGCGTGTGGCTGATCGGCCTGCCGGCGGTGCGTTTTGCCGGCGAGGCCAACGCCGAATCCTTCAATCGTGAACTTCAGGTCGAAGGCCTGGGCGCGGTCTGGGCCCTGCCGGGCCTGGAATTATTAATGGAAGAGCCACAGCGTAAGGCTGATGTCTGGCAAGCCATGCGTCGGCTGATGGCGCGCTGGAAAGAATCGAATGAGTGACGCTGTATCGTTTCGCCCGATGACCGAGGCGGACCTGGACGCTGTCCTGAAAATTGAATTCGCGGCGTACAGCCATCCCTGGACCCGCGGGATTTTTCTCGATGGGCTGGGCAAGTACCAGATCTGGCTGATGTTCGAAGGTTCGCAGCAGGTCGGGCACGGCGTGGTGCAGATCATTCTGGATGAAGCGCACCTGCTGAACATCACCGTCAAACCGGAAAACCAGGGCCGTGGCCTGGGTTTGACGCTGCTGGAACACCTGATGTCGATTGCCTACAAGGCTGAGGCGCGGGAATGTTTTCTGGAAGTGCGCGACAGCAATCGCTCGGCGTTCCGGTTGTATGAGCGGTACGGGTTCAACGAGATTGGCCGGCGTCGGGATTATTATCCGGCGGTGGGTGGGCGCGAAGATGCGGTGGTCATGGCGTGCACCCTGGTGGATTGAGCCTTAAAAGCTTCGCGGGCAAGCCTCGCTCCTACAGGGTTTCGGCGTTCACAAATGCATGAATGCCGAAACCCTGTAGGAGCGAGGCTTGCCCGCGAAGGCGTCCTTACTGACGCTGAAGATCACCGATTCCCATCCAGCGGATCCAGCCGCGCCAGTTCTTCCTCATCCAACCCATTACCCCCGCCGATGTCATCTTCATCGACGATGCTCAAATCCCAATCGGCCCGGTAATCGTCACCGGCCTCATGCGCATCCCGCGCACCGTCTTCACGGATCAACGTTTCCGGGCTCAAGTCATCATCGGTGGATTCATGATCAGCGGTCGAGGCGCCGGTCATGCCGGCTTCACGCACGCGCGCGCGCGGTATCAGTCGCTCGCGTTCCGTTTGCGTCAGTTCGTCGCCGATTTTCGCGCTGGGTTCTTCCTCCTCGAAATCCAGCTCCTGCAGCGAACCCATGCGGTCTTCGTTGTCGTCGATGGGCTCGGGTTGCGCCGCATCGTACGGACGTCGTGAATCATTCATGGTAATTCCTCATACTGTGAGCCTTACTACGGTAGACCCACTGGGCTGCCCGGAATTCCGCCGGCAGGGAACACCGGTAATATGCCTCATCGGCAATCTGCATCTTGCGCGTGACCCCGACGGGCGGTTGTCTGTCAAAGCAGCGCATCATTCTCGAGGCTTCATTGCATGAACGACTTACAAGATCTGATTGATAACAACGAGCGCTGGGCTGACGCGATCACCAAAGAAGATCCTGATTTCTTCGCCAAACTGGCGCGTCAGCAAACGCCGGAATTCCTCTGGATCGGCTGTTCCGACGCCCGCGTACCGGCGAACGAGATTGTCGGCATGCTGCCCGGTGACCTGTTCGTCCACCGCAACGTGGCCAACGTGGTGCTGCACACAGACCTCAACTGCCTGTCGGTGATTCAGTACGCGGTGGACGTGCTCAAGGTCAAACACATCCTCGTTACCGGCCACTATGGCTGCGGCGGTGTGCGTGCTTCGATGCAGGATCGCCAGTTCGGCTTGATCGATGGCTGGCTGCGGTCGATTCGTGACCTTTACTACGAAAAGCGCGAAGAACTCTCCAAACTGCCGACCGAAGAAGAGCGGGTCGACCGCCTCTGCGAGCTCAACGTGATCCAGCAAGTGGCCAACGTCGGGCACACCAGCATTGTGCAAAACGCCTGGCACCGCGGGCAGAAACTGTCGATTCACGGCTGCATCTATGGCATCAAGGACGGTCGGTGGAAGAGCCTGAATGCCACCATCAGTGGTTTCGAGCAGTTGCCGCCGCAGTACCGCCTGCGTCCATTCGAGCCGCTGTAAAAGCCCCCGGCGTCATCGGCGCCAGTTCTGGAAGAACAACTGGCCATCGGCATTCGGCGATTCGTCGTAGCCGGTGATCCAGCCACGGCAGCAAGTACAACCACAGCGGCAGGCAAACTGCCGCTGCAGCCTGTCTTCCGTCGTGGCGAAATCCATCGTCAGCCGATCACCTTTTCTGATGTCCTTCAGCGCCCATAACCACAGTTCACTCATGTCGAGAAAGGCGTTGGGGTCGCAGGCGTGGTTAAGCAATCCGCAGAAGCGCGGATCATAGACATGAATGCCCGGCGCCATTTGCCGAGTGCGTCGGCAGCGATAGGGCAGCAAATGCCCGGAAATACGGCAGATTCGGCTGAGCCGAGGGAATTCGCGCAAAGCGGCGACAGCGATCGGCTCTCCCTGAGCATTGTTGATGATTTGAAAGTCTTCCGTGGTAGGGAATCCCAGTCGAGGGGGCAATTCCATAAACGGATAGATGCCATTGAATGGCGGTGAGGTGATTCCTTGCTCAGCATGGGGTTTCATCACAATCCTTGTCGGCGGGGCGCTGCGACCTCCGTCAGCTGACATCCTGTCAGCCCTGCAGCACATGGGTACGCCTCAAGACTCTCGCAAAAAAAACCACCGGTCTACTGTCATAACTGACAGAGGAAAAGCGCGCGTTCCCACGTCAGCCAAGGCTCACGCAGGAACGCCGTTCAGTTTTTTACAGATGCGTAGCGGGCACTGCGGTCGCAGGCGTGGGGACCTTGAGCTGTTTGAGTTGAGCCTTGATCGGCGTCGTCGCGCATTTGGCCGTGGCTTGCCCAGGCGTCAGGTTACGGATCGAGGTGTAGAACAGTTCGCAGGTTTTAACTGCCTGGGCCACTTGCCAGGTCTGGGTGCAACTTCTCAGCTCAATGTCTGGATTGCTGTCGAGGTCGCGGCCCATGGCGGCCTGCCAGCATGCGGCACTCAAGTCCTGGCCCATGACTTTCAGGCCCGCTGCGTCGGCCTGGGCCTGGGCATCTTTACCGGTGTAGCTGTCCGGGTCGGCGGCGTACCAGATGTAGCTCGGGTGGTTGGAGCCCAGCACCGGTACTTTCACCCCTTCTTTCGGACTGATGGTTGCCAGGCCCAGCACGTTTACGGTCGGCCCGTATTGCTGCTTGATCCAGTTACGCACCGGCGCACCGAAGGCGACCATCGGCAACGCGGCACCGCTGGCGTTCTGGCTGACTTCCTTGACCATGGTGGTCTGGTAGTCCTTGAAGTAGTCGTAGACGCCTTCCAGATCCTTGCCGGCGTTGGACGGCGCGGCGATCGGGGCGATGTCGATGATGGTCTGGAAAGCCGGTGTCTGATCGGCAGGGATGCCGTTGATCGTCAGCAGCGTGGCCCAGCGATCGGTGGTCTTGGACTCCAGATAGTCCTGGGCCTGAGTCAGCGAGTAATCCGGCGGGAAGTGCAGCAGCTCGACACTTCTGCGGTTCTCCAGGGCCATGCCCAGCGGCAGGAACAAGTACCAGCTATAAGCCCACTTGCCGTCGGCATTCAGCTTGCTGGCGCCGGTATAAGCCAGATCGCCGGCGTCGAGCAGCGCTGCCAACGGCTTTTCATAGCCCCTGGGCACACCGGTGATTGCGGCATAGAGCTGATTGTTATCGGTTTTGACCTGCACCTTCGCATCGCTGTAACCATCACGCTGCACGCTCTGCGTCAGGTAATGCTCGACGGTTTGCTCCAGCGTCCAGTTGCGAAAGCAGATCACGTTGCAATTGTTGGGGTAAGCGAACAGCCGGGTGACGCGCTCGGTGCTGCCCAGCTTCAGATCGGCATCCGCCTGGGCGGCGGTGCTCAGGGTCAGGGCGGCAAGGGTGAGTGCTGCGAGTTTGAACATGCTCAGATCCTTTTCAGCGTGTGGGCCCTCGAGAACGGGCGAAGACATACTGAAACAGAAGAGGCCGAACGAGAAGTAGGGGCCGATAGAAATATCGGCCCCTTTTTGCATTACGGCATCACCGGCGCCGTATACGTCAGCGTCGTCCCCAGCGCCCACAGCAGAAACAGCACCAGCGGCGTGTGCACCAGCAGTTGCACGAACGAAAACCCGATCAAGTCCCGCGCCTTCAAACCCAGCACGCCCAGCAGCGGCAGCATGTAGAACGGGTTGATCAGGTTCGGCAGGGCTTCGGCGGCGTTGTAGATCTGCACGGCCCACCCCAGGTGGTAGTTCAGGTCGGTGGCCACTTGCATCACGTACGGCGCTTCGATGATCCACTTGCCGCCGCCCGACGGGATGAAGAACCCGAGGATCGCCGAGTACACGCCCATCAGCAGCGCATAGGTGTCGTGGGACGCGATTTGTACGAAAAAGGTCGAGATGTGGTGCGCCAGAGTCTGCGCGTCAGTGCCTTTGACCGTGGTCATCAGCGCGGCGATCGAGCCGTACAACGGGAACTGGATCAGCACGCCGGTGGTGGTCGGCACCGCGCGGGACACCGCATCGAGGAAACTGCGCGGGCGCCAGTGCAGCAAGGCACCGAGCATGATGAACAGGAAGTTGTAGGTGTTCAGCCCGGAAATCGCACTGATCGCCGGTTTGGTCGAGAACTCGTGGAACAGCCACCCGGCCGCCAGCAGCACCAGCAGAATCGTCAGCAGCGGGCTGTGCTCCAGCCATTCGCCGGGGCGAGTGCGCGGTTGCAGTGGTGGCAGGTTGAAGCTCGGGTCGATGCCGCAGGCTTTGGCATCGCGGGCCGAGTTCGGGCCAGGGGCGGTGGCGTAGGCAATGATCAGCGAGATCACGATCAGCGCCAGCAACATGACGCCGGACTGCCAGAGAAAGATGGTTTGCGTGAACGGAATCACCCCGGTGATCGACAGAATCGACGGCGGCAAACTGGCCGGGTTGGCCTGCAACTGCGCGGCGGACGACGACAGGCCCAGGGCCCACACCGCGCCAAGGCCCAGGTAGGCGGCAGCACCGGCGGCGCGATAATCCATTTTCAGGTCGACGCGGCGGGCTAGGGCGCGCACCAACAAGCCGCCGAACACCAGCGACAAGCCCCAGTTCAGCAGCGACGCGACCATGGAAATCAGCGCCACCCACGCCACGGCGGAACGGCCGTTCTTGGGGATGCGCGCCAGACGGTCGATCAGCTTGACGGCGGGCGGCGAGCTGGCGACTACATAACCACCGATTACCACGAACGCCATCTGCATGGTGAACGGGATCAGGCTCCAGAACCCGTCACCGAAGGCCATCGCGGCATCGGTGGGTTTGGCGCCCATGAACAGAGTGGCCACGGCGACGATGATCACCGCCAGCGCAGCAAACACCCAGGAATCAGGAAACCAGCGTTCGGCAAAACTTGAACAGCGCAGGGCAAAGCGGGCGGAGCGGGTATCTTCGATATCAGCGGCCACGGGAGTACCTCGAATTTTTATGATTGTTGTGGTCTTCAGGGCTGCAAAGGCCTAACGCCGTTTTTATTGTAGGAGCGAGCCTGCTCGCGATGGTCGTAAACGATGACGCGTGTTTACTGATTAAACGCGGCGTTCTCGAGTCCATCGCGAGCAGGCTCGCTCCTACAGTTTTTGATCGGCACTGGCTGCAACGCCCGTCTGGACAGGCGCCAACAGTAAATCAATCGGTCAGGATTTGTGACGAAGTTTTACCGATACGGGACTATGGTCTAACGGGTTGTCCGCTGGCGCGTTTGCGTAGACCATGGGCGCCTTGGTTTTTTGCCCATGCCAGAGTTCTTTTGATGACTGCCCTTAACGATTCGCGCCCGGCACCGTTCAGCCGTTCGGACTACAAGACCCTCGGCCTTGCGGCCCTCGGCGGCGCGCTGGAAATCTACGATTTCATCATCTTCGTGTTTTTCGCCCTGACCCTCAGTCAGCTGTTCTTCCCGCCGGAAATGCCTGAGTGGCTGCGCCTGCTGCAAAGTTTCGGGATTTTTGTCACCGGTTACCTGGCGCGGCCGTTGGGCGGGATTCTGATGGCGCATTTCGCCGACCGGCTGGGGCGCAAGAAAGTCTTCAGCCTGAGCATTCTGATGATGGCGCTGCCGTGCCTGCTGATCGGCATCATGCCGACCTACGCCCAGATCGGTTATTTCGCACCCTTGCTGCTGTTGGTCCTGCGGGTACTGCAAGGCGCGGCGGTCGGCGGTGAAGTGCCGAGCGCCTGGGTGTTCGTCGCCGAGCACGCGCCGGCCGGGCATCGCGGTTATGCACTGGGTTTCCTTCAGGCCGGGTTGACCTTTGGCTACTTGATCGGCGCGCTGACAGCGACCTTTCTGGCACAGGCGTTCACCCCGGCGGAGATCCTCGATTTCGCATGGCGTTACCCGTTCCTGCTGGGCGGCGTATTTGGCGTGATAGGCGTCTGGCTGCGCCGCTGGCTCAATGAAACCCCGGTGTTCATGGCGATGCAGGCGAAGCGTGATGCCGCCGTCGAACTGCCACTGCGCACGGTCCTGCGTGAGCATCGCCTGGCCATTTTGCCGGCGATGATCCTCACCTGCGTGCTGACTTCAGCCGTGGTGGTGTTTGTGGTCATTACCCCGACCATGATGCAGAAAACCTTCGCCATGACCGCCAGCCACACCTTTGGCCTGAGCGCATTGGGCATCGTGTTCCTGAACATCGGCTGCGTGCTCGCCGGTTTGCTCGTCGACCGTATCGGCGCCTGGCGCACCGTGATGCTGTACAGCCTGCTGCTGCCGCTGGGCATCGGCGTGCTTTATACCTGCCTGATCATCGGCGGCAACTGGATCGGTCTGGCGTATGCGATTGCCGGCCTGAGTTGTGGCGTGGTCGGCGCGGTGCCGTCGGTGATGGTCAGCCTCTTCCCGGCGCGGATTCGCGTCTCGGGGATTTCCTTCACGTACAACATTGCCTACGCCGCGTGGGCAAGTATCACGCCGCTGTTGCTGATCGGTCTGATGCCGTGGAGCCCTTGGATCTGCGTGATTTTCTGCGCGGTGATGGGCGCAGTGGGCGTGAGCAGCGCGCTGTATTTCGGCGCGCGTACGCCGAGCACAGGCAATTGCCCGGCGGCTGGCGCCATCTGATTGAAGGTGGCGCTGCGTCCAAGACAACTATTTTTGTAGGACAACCCTGAAACACTCTTCAGAAAACATCCCCAAGGCCGATGGCTAGGCTGCATGCCGCTTTCTATCTCTGTCCATCGGTGCTTTCCCATGTTCAACAAACGCTTGAAGCAAGAGTTGTCGGCTCTTCGCGAAGAACTCTCCAGCCTTCAGCAAGTGAAGGAAAGTCTGGAAAGCGAGATGCTGGTCCTGACCCTGGATCCCGACGGGCGGATTCAATCGGTCAATCAGAATTTTCTCAGCGAGATGCTCTACAAGAGCCACGACCTGATCGATCGTCCTATCGAAGACATCGTTCCTGTTCACGTGAAGTCCGACGAATTCCATCACCGCTTCAAGGCTGCGCTGACCCGAGGCGAGCACTTTGCCGGTGCGGTGCGCTTGTTGCGTGGCGATGGCCAAGAGGCCTGGTTGCGTTCGATTGTGCAGCCGGTGCGCTCCGGGGACGGGCGGATCAAGCATTTCTCGATTTACTCCAGTGACCTGACCCGCACCATCGAGGCATCCCGTGAACACGAGAACCTGATCGGCGCGCTGGTGCGCTCGACGGCGGTGATCGAGTTCGACCTCGCTGGCAACGTGTTGTCGGCCAACGACCGCTTCCTCAACGGCATGGGTTACAGCCTCGCGCAGATCAAAGGCAAACATCACCGTCTCTTCTGTGAAGCGCAGGAGCACACCAGTGCCGAGTATCAGGACTTCTGGCGTCGCCTGAATTCCGGGGAATTCGTGGCCGGCCGCTTCAAACGCATCGACAGCCACGGGCGTACGGTCTGGCTGGAGGCGTCCTACAACCCGGTGGTCGACGCCAATAACAAACTCTACAAAGTGGTGAAGTTCGCCACGGTGATTACCGATCAGGTCAATCAGGAGCTGGCCGTCGCTGAAGCGGCGAACATTGCCTACGGCACCTCGCAGCAAACCGATCAAAGCGCCCAGCGCGGCACGGCCGTAGTGACGCAAGCGGTGAACGTGATGCGCGACCTGGCCAAGCACATGCAAACGGCCGGCGAGGGCATCGAGGCCTTGAACGAGCAGTCGCTGGTGATTGGCACCATCGTCAAAACCATCAGCGGCATCGCCGAACAGACCAACCTGCTGGCACTCAACGCGGCGATCGAAGCGGCCCGTGCCGGTGAGCAGGGTCGTGGTTTTGCCGTGGTCGCGGACGAGGTCCGGCAATTGGCTTCGCGCACCAGTCAGGCCACCGATGAAATTGTCCTGGTGGTGCGTCAGAACCAGGACATGGCGCGTAATGCGGTGTCGCTGATGACCGACGGCAAAACTCAGGCAGAGCAGGGGCTGGCGCTGGCGGCAGAGGCGGGCACGGTGATTGTCGAGATTCAGGACGGTGCGCAGAAAGTGGTGAACGCGGTCGGGCAGTTTGCCAACCAGCTAACGACTTGATGCCTGCGAACCGGGCGGATATCGCTACAATCGGCTCTTTTCCCAGGAGCAGATCCCATGAGCGCTTCCCATCGCCGTCCGGTTCCCTTGTCCAAGGCTTATCGCCTGCTCAACCATGGGCCGACCGTGCTGGTCAGTGCGGCCCATGACGGGCAGCGCAACATCATGGCGGCGGCCTGGGCCATGCCACTGGATTTCGAACCGCCGAAAATTGCCGTGGTGCTGGACAAGTCCACCTGGACCCGGCACCTGCTGGAAGCGTCGGGCACATTCGTGTTGAACGTACCCTGTGCTGCCCAGGCCGATATCGCGCAAACCGTCGGCTCGACCTCGGGCCTGGAGCTGACTCAAGGCCAGGGTCGGGACAAGTTCCAGACCTATGGCTTGCAGACCTTCAGCGGCGAGTTGATCGATGCGCCGATGCTCGAAGGTTGCGTGGCCTGGCTGGAATGCCGGTTGCTGCCGGAACCGAACAACCACCAACAATACGATCTGTTCCTGGCCGAAGTGATTGCGGCCCAGGCGGACGAGCGCGTGTTCAGCGACGGTCGCTGGCACTTCGAGGGGCACGATGCGTTACGCACCTTGCACCACGTGGCGGGCGGGCATTTCCTGACCATCGGTGATCCGGTGGACGGCAAAGCCTTGCAGCCGTAAGACTTCAGACCCAGAGGTCATTCTCCGCCGTGCGCTCGCCACCCTTATTGCCGGTGTTCAACACGCCCCGGGGTTCGATCAGCAGGAGTTTCACCTCTTGCTCGGCGAACGGCTTGTGCTCGACGCCCTTGGACACCACGTACATTTCGCCGGCGTTCACCAGCACGTGACCATCACGAAAATCGATGCGCAACTGGCCTTCGAGCACGATGAAGGCTTCGTCGGTATCGAGGTGGTCGTGCCAGATGAAATCCCCCAGCAGCTTCACCACCTTGAACTGGTAGTCGTTCATTTCGGCAATGACGCGCGGTGTCCAGTGCGAGTCGATTCGTGAGATTTTTTCGGCGAAGTTCAGGCTTTCGTAAGCTTTCATGAAGCAGCTCTCGTGGTTGATCGTAGAACCACGGTAACCAGCGCAACGGCGCGCTTCTTGTACGATTGTGCGTGGCTCAGCGCCGGTGCATTTTCATCCAGCGCGCCGGTGACAAGCCGTAGGTTTTGCTGAACTGGCGGGTCATGTGGCTCTGATCGGTGAAGCCGGCGATCAGCGCGGCACTGACCAGCGACTGGCCCTGAATCAGCAGCGAACGGACCAGGTCCAGGCGACGCATGGTCAGGTATCGATAAGGGCTGGTGCCGAACAACAGGCGAAAGTCCCGTGACAGGCTCCAACGATCCCGACCGCTGTGGTGCGCCAGTTCTTCCAGGGTCACGGTGCGATCCAGGGCGCTGTGCATGTACTCTCGCGCGCGTTCCGCTGCCACATAGTCGAAGCTTGGGCGCGTGGTGGTCACTCCGCCGACAGTGTTCAAGGCTTGCGCCAGATCGAACAGCGCGTCCTGTTCTTCCAGCGGATCGAGCGGGCAATCGAGACTGCGCAGCAGCACTTGGGTGGCAGCGAACAGGCGTGGGTCGGTCGACAGCCCGTTCTTGATGAACGGCAGCGGCTGACCGCCAAGCATCTGCTGGATCAGCGCCGGTTCGATGTACATCATCCGGTAGTGGAACCCGCTCTCGGTCCCAGCCTCGCCATCGTGGACTTCGTCCGGGTGCAGCACCATCGTCCCGCCGGGCAGGCTGTGGCGCCAGGCGCCGCGATACTGATAACTCTGCACGCCGGCCAGGGTGTGACCGATGGCGTAGGTGTCGTGGCGGTGCAAGTCGTAGCCATGACCGGCAAAAAACGCTTCGAAACGCTGCAGGCCGGAAACGTCGGGTGCGCGGTGGAACCAGTCATTGCGAGGCGGGTGTCGGGCCATGGTGATCGTTATCTTGAGCTTGATGCAGAACACGTTAGCTCAGTGACCGGTCGTCTGTCTGCTGGCGGATGGAAGGTCTCGCGTGAGTAGAAAACCGAGGGCAAATGTTGCAATGTGTTGCGCATCCTCTGCAGCCAAGAAGGCGACCCCCATTATGGAAATATCCCACCTGAGCTACGCCGCTCCGTTGTTGTCGCTGGCGTTGTTGTGGACGGTTGCGGTGGTGACGCCGGGGCCGAACTTCTTCAACATCGCGCAATTGGCAGCCAGTCAATCCAAACGTCACGGCGTGGTGGCTGCGCTGGGCGTGGCCACCGGCACGGTGCTCTGGGGGCTGGCGGGCGGGTTGGGTATCAAGTCGCTGTTCAGCGCGGCGCCGACGCTTTACCTGAGTTTCAAGATTGCCGGTGGTTGTTACCTGATCTACCTCGGCTTGAAGCAGTTCAAGCGCAAACCGCCGGTTACTGCGGGCGACAGCCGCTTGATTGACGGCGCGGGGCGCACATTGTGGTCGGTGTATGGCCAGGGTTTTCTGGGCAACATGACCAACCCAAAATCCGCACTGTTCGTGGCGACGATCTTCGCGACCGCCATGCCCGCGACGGTGCCCCCGACATTGCTGGCGCTGGCCGTAATGACCATGGCGACGTTGTCGTTCAGTTGGTATTGCAGCGTGGCGCTGGTTTTCTCCAGCCGTCGGATGGCGCGGGTTTACGACCGTTCGCGCCAATGGCTGGATCGCTTTGCCGGCAGTTGCTACCTGTTGTTCGGTGCGCATCTGGTGGCCAGTCGCTGAGGAGTTCTGAATGAGCAAACTGCGGGTAGGCATTATTTTTGGCGGCCGTTCGGCGGAGCACGAAGTGTCGCTGCAATCGGCGAAAAACATCGTCGACGCGCTGGATCGTTCGCGCTTCGATCCGGTGTTGATCGGTATCGACAAACAGGGTCATTGGCACTTGAACGACCCGTCGAATTTCCTGCTCAACCAGGAAAACCCGGCGCTGATCGCCCTCAACCAATCCAACCGCGAACTCGCCGTGGTGCCGGGCAAAACCCGTCAGCAATTGGTGGAGACTTCCAGTCAGGAGCTGTTGGGCCACGTTGATGTGATCTTCCCGATCGTCCACGGCACGCTGGGTGAAGACGGTTGCCTGCAAGGGTTGCTGCGCATGGCCGATCTGCCGTTTGTCGGCTCCGATGTGCTGGGCTCGGCGGTGTGCATGGACAAGGACATCAGCAAACGCCTGCTGCGCGATGCCGGGTTGGCGGTGACGCCGTTCGTGACCCTGACCCGCGCAACCGCCAAGCGCACCGGGTTCGCCGAGGTCCGGGGCAAACTCGGGCTGCCGCTGTTCGTCAAACCGGCGAATCAGGGCTCTTCGGTGGGTGTGAGTAAGGTCAACGATGAGGCCGAGTACACGGCAGCGGTCGAACTGGCCCTCGGTTTCGATGAGAAAGTGCTGGTCGAATCCGCCGTCAGCGGTCGCGAGATCGAATGCGCGGTGCTCGGCAACGAAGACGCTATTGCCAGTGGTTGTGGCGAAATCGTCGTGCGCAGCGGGTTTTATTCCTACGACAGCAAGTACATCGACGCACAGGCCGCGCAAGTGGTGGTTCCGGCTGACATCAGCACCGAAGCCAGCGAACGCATTCGTGCCCTGGCCGTCGAGGCGTTTCAGGTGCTCGGCTGCTCCGGGCTGGCGCGGGTCGATGTGTTCCTGACGGAGAGCGGTGAAGTGCTGATCAACGAGATCAACTCGCTGCCCGGTTTCACCCGCATCAGCATGTACCCCAAGTTGTGGCAGGCCACGGGCATGACGTACAGCGAGCTGGTCAGTCGTCTGATCGAGCTGGCGCTGGAGAAGCACAGGGCACGGCAGGTGTTGAAGATTTCTCGTTAGTTTGCGTGCGATTGTTCAGGCTCAGCCTCTCAAGCGACGTATTTCCCTGTAGGAGCTGGCTTGTCAGCGAAGATCGTCAACGATAACGCGTGCTATCTGAATGACCGCGTTCTCCAGACGTTTTTCGCGAGCAAGCTCGCTCCTGCAACGGATTCAGGAGCATCCGGCTTTCAGCACTGCGCAGGACTCAATCCCCCAACGCTTCCCCCTCCCGACGCGGATCCGCGCCACCCGCCAGCGACGCTTTCCCCTGCGCATCCCTGACCCGAACAATCGCCTGCGTCCCGCTGGTCATGTCGATCTCGCTCACGTTGTGCCCCTTGTCCTTCAGCGCCTGAATCAGCTCGGCGCTGAACTGCCCGCGTTCCAGTTCGGTCGGGCCGTTGCGGCTGCCAAAGTTGGGCAGGTTGATGGCGGTTTGCGGGTCGAGATTCCAGTCGAGCAGGCCGAGGGTGGATTTGGCCACGTACTCGATGATTTGCGAGCCGCCTGGAGAGCCGATGGTGGCGAGGAATTCGCCGCTCTGGCGGTCGAAGATCAGGCTCGGCGCCATGGACGAGCGCGGGCGTTTGCCGGGTTCGACGCGGTTGGCGACTTTTTGCCCGTTTTCTTCGGGGATGAACGAGAAGTCGGTCATCTGGTTGTTGAGCAGAAAGCCCTGAACCATCAGGTGCGAACCGAACGCGGATTCGACCGTGGTGGTCATCGACACCGCACCGCCCAGGTCATCGACCGCCACCACCTGAGAGGTGGAAATGCGCAGTGGCGAGCGGTCCGGCGCGTAGGCGACCTGAATGCCCGGCGGCGTGCCGGGCTTGGCAGTGCCCATGCTGCGATCACCGATCAGAGCGGCGCGGCTGGCCAGATAAGTCGGGTCCACCAGGCCTTTGACCGGGACGGGCACGAAGTCGCTGTCGGCGACGTACTGTGCACGGTCGGCGTAGGCGAGGCGCTCGGCTTCGGAGATCAGGTGCACGGCTTCAGGGGCCGGTTCGATGCCGGCGGGTTGGGTGCTTTTGACTGGCTTCAGTGGAGCCAGGGCATAACGCGGGTCGCGGGCTTCCAGCGCCTGCAAGGTGCCGAGAATCTGCGCCACGGCGATTCCGCCCGACGACGGTGGCGGCATGCCGCAGACCTGCCAGCGTTTGTAATCGGTGCACAGCGGCGCGCGTTCCTTGGCGGTGTAACCGTTGAGGTCGTTCAGCGACAGCGTGCCGGGGTTGGCGTGGCCCTGAACCTTGGCGACGATTTCCTGCGCGATGGGGCCTTTGTACAGCGCATCGGGACCTTCCTTGGCGATGCGTTTGAATACGGCGGCCAGTGCCGGATTTTTCAGTGAGGTGCCGACGGCTTTCGGGCTGCCATCCGCATTCAGGAAGTACGCCATCATGTCCGGCGAGCGTTGCATGGACGAATCCGAAGCAATCAACTGATGCAGGCGCGGCGAGATGGCGAAGCCTTGTTCCGCGAGTTTGATCGCCGGCTCGAACAGCTGCGCCCAGGGCAGGCGACCGTGTTTTTGATGGGCCAGTTCCAGCGCCCGCAACACGCCCGGTGTGCCGACCGAACGACCGCCAATCTGCGCCTGAGTGAACGGCATTGGTTTGCCATCGGCCTGCAGGAACAGCTTCTCGGTGGCACCTGCCGGTGCGGTTTCGCGACCGTCGTACGTGCGCACGGCTTTGCCATCCCACAACACAATCAACGCGCCACCACCGATACCCGACGATTGCGGCTCGACCAGCGTCAGCACTGCTTGCATGGCGATGGCGGCATCAATCGCCGAACCGCCCTGACGCAGCATCGCCCGTCCGGCTTCGGCGGCGAGTGGGTTGGCTGCTGCTGCCATGTGTTTCGAGGCGTGGCGGGTTTGCAGGTCGGTGCGATAGCCCGAGGCGGTTTCCGGTGCGACCGGTAAGGTCGAGGAGGGCGGGGCACTGCACGCCGCGAGGATTAATGCACTGGCAATCAGCGAAAGGGCTGACAGGCGATAGCGGCTCAAATGAAGGGTTGAGAACACGCGGGGCACTCCGTCCGTGGGAAAAGTTCAGGGGACTTTATCGGCCGACAGGAAGCGACGCAAACCACAGGACGTTTTGTCCTTCATCCATTGGCGGATTTTCTGTAGGGTCGAGGGCAACAGGCAGGCCAGAAAACAAACAAGAGGCAGACATGCAGACCGACTTTCCCACCCAGCCCGGCTATCGCACCCAGCGTGAACAGTTTCTGGCCGCAGCGACCACGGCCGGCGCGACGCTGACTGAGTACCCGCACCCGCTCAAAGGGCCGTTCGGTGAGCCGTTGAGCACCGATGTGGCGGTACTCGGTGATCCGGGCGCCAAGCGCTTGCTGGTCGCGTTGAGCGGCACTCACGGGGTCGAAGGTTTCTATGGCTCGGGCTGTCAGATCAAATGGATGCAGGAGTTGGGCAAGCGTTCACTGCCGGCCGATGTCGCCGTGGTGTTCGTTCATCTGATCAATCCCTGGGGCACGGCGTGGCTGCGCCGGGTCAACGAAGACAACATCGACCTGAACCGCAATCACCTGAACTTTGAACATCCACTGCCGGACAACCGGGCCTACGCCGCGCTACATGAAATCTATGCCTGCACTGAGTTGGCAGGCCCCGAGCGTGATCGCGCCGATGCGTTGCTCAACCAGCAGATCCACGATCACGGCTGGCCGGCGGTGATGTCGATTGTCGAGGGCGGCCAGCACAGTCATCCCGATGGTCTGTTTTATGGCGGGCGGGCACCGGCCTGGTCGAACCGTACGTTGCACCAGATCCTGCAAAAGCATGTCGCCCACGCGGAGGTCGCGATGTGCTTTGACCTGCACACCGGCGCCGGGGAGTACGGCCATCCGATGTTGCTGACCATCACCGAGTCGGCCTACCCGGCGCTGCCAGAGGCGCAGGCCATTTACGGGCCATGGCTCTACACGTTGCTGACCGGTGCCGATACGCTGAGCGAAACCGGCGTGGCCGCGACGGCAACCGGCTACACCTCGCAGGCGCTGATCGACGCGTTGCCGCAGGTGCGCCTGATGCCTTTCGTGATTGAGTGCGGGACGTATCCGGGGGCCGAGGTTCATCGTCATCTGCGTGACGATCATTGGCTGCATCTGCACGGCAATCCGAGTGATGCGGTAGGGCGTGAGATCAAACTGAATCTGCTGGAGCAGTTCTATCCTGCCGACAGCGACTGGCAGGCGATGGTCTGGTTGCGTACGTGGCAGATATGGGAGCGGGGGTTGTCGGCGCTGGCGGCGATGCGTTCCTGACAGGTGTTGTGGTCCGGTTCAGGTTTTGTGGAGCCTGTCAGGCCGCCATCGCCAGCAAGCCGGCTCCTACAGGTTTTGTGTCGGGCAAAGAGTTCGCGCACGACACATGCCCGTGTATGTGTTGGCCAAAGAATCCGTGCACTTTTCTCCGGGCATAAAAAAACGGCCTACCTTTCGGTAAGCCGTTTTTAGTACTTGGTGGCTACACAGGGACTTGAACCCCGGACCCCAGCATTATGAATGCTATGCTCTAACCAACTGAGCTATGTAGCCAAGTGGCGCGCATTATTCGCGGGAAACGAATATGCGTCAAGCGCTTTTTTAAAAAATTTATCTACGCTATCAACCGTTTATCAAAATCCCTCGTTCAACAGCGGTGAAGGGCAGCGCTGGAACCAGCGACTCGCCTGTTCGTAAGCGTGGGCCAGTTGCAGAACGGCGAAGTCGGCCTGGTGCCTGCCGATGATTTGCAGGCCCATCGGTAAACCGTTCGAATTGAACCCTGCTTGCACATTCGCCACCGGACAGCCGGACAAAGTGCCAGGGATCACCACTTCCATCCATCGGTGATAGGTGTCCATGGTCACGCCTTCAATAGACGTCGGCCACGGCTGGGTTTTGTCGAACGGGAACACCTGGGCGCTGGGCAGCAGCAAGTAATCGAACTCTTCAAACAGCCGGGAGATCGCCCTGTACCAGTTACTACGCTCCACGGAGGCCGTAAATACCTCGCTGGCGGACAGTTTCAAACCGTGTTCGATTTCCCAGCAGGCTTCCGGTTTCAGTTGTGCACGTTTTTGCGGATCGGCATAAATTGCGCCCAGAGAGCCGGCGACCATCCAGTGACGCAAGGTTCGCCAACTGCTCCACAACTGTTGCGGGGCGAATTCAGGCTGCACCGCTTCGACGTGACAACCGAGACTTTCGAAGTCGGCGAAGGTTTTTTCGCAGAGCTCGAGAATGCCTTTTTCCATCGGCAGATAGCCGTTGAAATCTCCCAGCCAGCCCAGGCGCGTGCCTTTGAAGTCCCGCTCCAGTGGCGCCGCGAAGGCGCTGCCGGACTCGGTGATGGACAGCGGCGCCCGGGCATCGGCGCCGGCCTGTACCGACAGCAACAACGCGGCATCGCGCACGCTGCGGCCCATGGGGCCTTCATAGCCGAGCTGATCGATGAACAGGTCGGCGCTGTCATCGAAGGGGACACGCCCTTGGGAAGGGCGGAAACCGAAGATATTGTTGAAGGCGGCCGGGTTGCGCAGCGAGCCCATCATGTCGCTGCCGTCGGCCACCGGCACCAGATGCATCGCCAGCGCCGCCGCCGCACCACCGCTGCTGCCGCCGGCCGTTTTGTTTGGGTCATAAGCGCAGCCGGTGGCGCCGAATAGCGGGTTATAGCTTTGCGAGCCGAGACCGAATTCCGGGGTGTTGCTTTTGCCGATGATGATCACGCCGGCCGCCTTTAGCCGTTCCACCATGATCCCGTCGCGATCGGGAATAAAGTCCTTATACAGCGGCGAACCCAGCGTCGTGCGGATACCACGGGTCAGCGACAGGTCTTTGACCGCATGCGGCAAGCCGTGCATCCAGCCACGGTACTCGCCCCGTGCCAGCTCGGCGTCGCGCAGATCGGCCTGGGCCAGCAGATCCTCCGGCGTTTGCAGGCTGATCAGCGCATTGACCCGCGGGTTGAAGCGATCGATATGGGCCAGGTAAGTCTGCATCACTTCCCGGCAGGAAACCTGGCGCAGGCGAATGCGTTCGGCGAGTTCATGGGCCTGCAGCAGGACCAGTTCGCTGATGTTATTAGAAGTCATTGCAACGCTGCCTTTCGGACGGCTGGAGGAACACCCCGTCACGGGACGGGGCGCTGGGAATCAACGCATCAGGCTGGTCCAGAGACGGTCGGCCAGGCGGATCGCGCTTTCGCCGCAGGTCTTGCTGAACACCACCTGGGTACCTTCGGGAATGTGCAGCTCCGGGGCGTCCTTGAGGCTGGCGTCGAGGAACGGTTCCACACCCTTGATCGGGCTTTGGTGCTTGAGGAAGTTCTGGGTCATCGCGGCATTTTCAGGCTGGCTGAGGAACGCGATAAACGCCTTGGCGTTCGCCGGGTTCTTGCTGCCGGTCGGGATCACCATGTTGTCGACCCACGCCAGCACGCCTTCTTTCGGGTAGAGGTATTTCAGGCCGGGTTTCATTTCTCGGGCGCGCATCGACGAGCCGCCCCAGAACATCGACATGTCGATTTCGCCCGCCGCCAGGTTCTCGCGAATCGAGCCGGCCTTGGAGCTGTAGGTCTTGACGAAAGGTTTCTGCGCCTTGAGCAAGCTCAGCACTTGCTGCATCTGCTTGGGGTCTTCGCTGCACAGCGGGATGTTCAGGTACAGGCTGGCCATGTCGATCGCGTCGCTGACTGAGTCGAACATGTTGATTCGTCCCTGCAACTCGGCTGGCGGTTCGTAAAGCACCTTGTAGCTGTCGGCCGGGCCTTTGTAGCGTTCAGTGTTGAGCACCACGCTGGTGGTACCCCAGATGAACGGCACGGAATACGCACCTTCCGGATCCCAGGTGGGTTTTTTCAGGTTATCCACAACGCTGGCGTAGTAGGGCTCCTTGACCGGGTCGAAGCGCTCCAGCAGATGTTCCTTGATCAGGATCGGCACGAACTGGTGCGACGGAATCGCCACGTCATAACCCGCACCGCCCTGTTTCAGTTTGGCCAGCAAGGTTTCGTTGGAATCGTAGGAATCCACGGTGACTTCGATGCCGGTCTGTTTCTGGAACTTGGCGAGAATCTCCGGCGAAAAGTAGCCACTCCAGCTCACCACGTTGAGTTTTTCTGCGGCCTGAACATTGCCGGCCAGTGTCAGTAACAGCGAAGTCCCAATGCTTGCAATCAACTTGCTCATGCTATGTCCTCACGGTAAGTAGAAGGTTCAGGTGTTCTTTTTGCCCAGCAGGTAGGAGAGGCTGACGAACAGCACCGAGACGCCCAGGATCAGGGTCGAGACGGCGTTGACGTCGGGTGTCACGCCCATGCGCAGCAGGCCGAAAATGAAGATCGGCAAGGTGGTGGTGCCAGCCTGGGAGACCATCATCGAGATCACGAAGTTATCCAGCGAGACGATGAAGGCCAGCATCAGCCCGGAGAAAATCCCTGGCATCAGCAGCGGCAGGGTGACCTTGCGAAAGGTCCGCCACGGGCCGGCGTAGAGGTCGGCCGAAGCCTGCTCCAGAGACAGGTCCATGTCGTTGAGGCGCGCGCGGATCGGCAGGTAGGCAAAAGGAATGCAAAACACCGTGTGGGCGATGATCAGGTTGCCGTAGCCCAGGGACAGGCCGAGGGTGGAAAACAGCGCCAGCGTGGCGACACCGACCACGATTTCCGGCAGCACCAGCGGCAGCATGATCGCGCCCATCGACAGTTGCAGGCCTTTGAATTTGGCGCCTCGCGAGGTGCCAAGAGCGGCGAGGGTGGCAATCGCCGTGGCTATCATGCTGGAGCAGACCGCGATCAACAGACTGTTGCCAGCCGCCTGGCGCAGGGCCTGATTGGCGAACGCCGCGCGGTACCAGTCGAGACTGAAGCCAGTCCACACCGTTGCCGACTGGTTGGCGTTGAACGAGAACACCACCAGCACCACGATAGGCGCGTAGAGGTACAGGTAGAACAGGAAGCTGAAGCCGCCGAAGCCTGGAAAATCCTGCACACCCAGGCTGTTTCGCTTGAATAGACGCAGCATCATGCACCTCCTTTCGCGATGCGCTGGCGCTCGGCGCGCAAAGCGTAAAAGGTCAGCACCAGCATCACTGCCGCCATCAAAACCAGCGACAGCGCCGCACCGAAAGGCCAATTACGCGCATCGCTGAACTGCCGGAAGATCAGGTTGCCAAGCATCATTCGCGTCCCGCCGCCCAGCAATTCCGGGGCGATCATCGCGCCGAGGCAAGGCACAAACGTGAGGATGGCCCCAGCGAGAATCCCCGGTTTGGCAATCGGCAGCACCACTTTGCGCAAGGTGCGCACACGCCCGGCGTAGAGATCCTGAGCGGCCTCCAGCAAGCGGATGTCCATCTTTTCCAGGGTCGCGTAGATCGGCAACACCACGAAGGGCGCGTAGGTGTAAACCAGCCCCAGCAGCACCGCGCCATCGGTGTAGAGCAGTTGCAACGGCTGGTCGATGACCCCGAGGCCCATCAGGCTGTTGTTGATCACCCCGGTGTTACGCAGCAACAGAATCCAGGCATAGGTGCGGATCAGCAGGTTGGCCCAGAACGGCACGGTGATCAGAAAGATCAGCAAGCCGCGTCGATGTGCCGGTTGCATGGCCAGCCACACCGCCACCGGAAAGCCGATCAGCAACGTGATGATCGTCGTCAGCCCGGCGATGCCGATGGAACGCAAGGCGATCAGCAGGTAGGAATCGGCGAACGCCAGGCTGTCGTCCAGTTGCCTTTCGAACAGCAGCGAGGTGTAGGCGTCGCTGCTGAAGACTTTGTTGACCCCGCCGTAGGGGTTGGCTTCCATCAGCGAGTAGCTGATGACAATCAGGATCGGCACGATCAGAAACAGGCCGATGGCGATCAGCGCCGGGCTGACCCCGAGAAAGCTCTGGAAGGCCTTACGGCGCTCCAGGGTGTTGGCGATCGGTAAAGCGTGCATGGCAATTCCTCGGGCTCAATCGTGCAGGACGCTGGCGCTGCCGCTGTCAAACAACAGGCCGGCCTGGGTGCCGACGGCGAAGCGCAGGCTACGGTCGACGCTGTTGGGCGTGCGCACGGTGAGGCGCGAACCGTCGTTGAGGCTGACTTGATATTGCAGGTCGGTGCCGAGGTAGATCTGTGCCTCGATCCGGCACGGCAGTGCGCCATCGGTGTCGCCAGGCACGAGGTGCAGACGCTCGGGGCGCACGGACAGCGCGACGTTGGCGCCGACCTGAACATCGCTGCAAGGCTGTGCCGGCAGCGGATGCCCGGCGGGGCCGGCGAACCAGGCCTGGCCGTTTTCGACGCGAGTGACCGTACCTTCGATGAAGTTGGTTTCGCCGATGAAGTCCGCCACGAAGCGATTGCGCGGGCGTTCGTAGATGTCTTCCGGGCGACCAACCTGTTGTACTTCGCCTTCGGACAGCACGGCGATGCGGTCGGACATGGTCAGCGCTTCTTCCTGATCGTGGGTGACGAAGATGAAGGTGATGCCGGTCTTGGCCTGGATGGTTTTCAGCTCTTCGCGCATGGCCTGGCGCAACTTGAGGTCGAGGGCCGAAAGCGGCTCATCGAGCAGCAATACTTTGGGATGCGGCGCCAGTGCCCGCGCCAGGGCAACGCGCTGTTGCTGACCGCCGGACAATTGCGCGCGGCTTGCGTGCAGCAAAGCGTTCCATCTGCACCAGCGCGAGCATTTCGCGTACACGCTCGGCGACCTGGGCCTTGCTCATCACTTTGCCCATCGGGTGTGATTCGAGGCCGAAGGCCAGGTTCTCGGCGATGGTCATGTGCGGGAACAACGCGTAATGCTGAAACACCGTGTTGACCGGGCGTTCGAAAGGCGGGCGGTCGGCGATGTTTTCGCCGTAGAGCAGAATCTCGCCCTCGGTCGGAAACTCGAACCCGGCGATCATCCGCAAGAGCGTGGTTTTGCCGCAGCCGGAAGGGCCGAGGAGGGTGAAGAATTCGTTGTCGCGAATGTCCAGGTCGATGCTTTTCAGCGCCACCGGGCCGGTCTTCGGATCACCGTAGACTTTGCGCACCGAGCGGATGGACACCGCCAGTGTTTGCAGCGAATGCAGGGCATTCATGCGTTACCTCCGATTCCCCCATCGCCTGCGGATGCGCTGATGTCAGCTGCGCCGTCGGGCCATGGATATTATTTTTCTGGGCAGGATCGAGATGTGTTCGGGTGTTTTGAGCCAGCTGTTTTTTATTTTGCTGTGCCTGGATTATCAGTGAGGGGTTGCGGGGGCGAAACTTCAATTTTAACATACGACCTGTTAAATAATTTAATAGCAGAGGGCGGCCAGCACCATGCCTGACTACCGTTTACCGCCGCTGAATGCGGTGCGTGCCTTCGATGCGGCGGCCCGTCTCGGCAGCTACGTCGAGGCCTCGAAAGCGCTGCATGTGACCCAGCCTGCAATCGGTCGGCATGTAAAACTGCTGGAGGAATGGCTGGGCATTCAACTGTTCGATCGCACGTCTCGTGGTGTGACCTTGACGTTGGCGGGGGAGAAATATCACCGCAAGATTGCAGCTGCCTTGCAACTGATGATCGAGGCGGGGAAGGAAGCGCGGCCCAAGGACGCCGAGCGTTGGCTGCGCATCATGGTGGTGCCGGGTTTTGCCAAACGCTGGCTGATGCCGCGCATTGAAGTCATGCGCCATTTACGGCCGGGTCTGAAGTTCGCCATCGAGCCCAACTCCACCTTCACCGATGTCGATGGCAAGAGTGCTGATCTTGGGATTGTCTACGGCGTGGACGGGCAATATGCGCATTCCCGCGAGAGCCTGATCTGCCCGCGCGTGTTTCCGATCTGTACCCCCGATTACCTCGCCAGCATCGATCCCATCGAGAGTCCCGCCGACCTGGTGCGACACAATCTGATTCACGTCGATGACGGCGAATGGTGGAACCTGTGGTTTGCGGCCCACGATCTGGATGTGCACCTCAATTCGGACATGCTCTACGTCAACAATGACCATGCGCTGTCGGTGGCCGAGAGCGGGCAGGGCATTGCGCTGGCCAATGAAGTATTGGTGCGTGAAGAGCTCAAAAGCGGCGCGCTGGTGCGGGTGCTCGACGCGGAGGTCAAACTGGAAAGCTATCGCGTGTTGACGCCATCCGCAGAGCTTTCGGCGGATGTGTCGTGGTTTATCCAGTGGCTGAAGAGCGAGCTGGAGCAGGACTTTCCGGAAGCGGTGATCTTGCCGGTGTAGCTGCTGGCGAAAGGTATGGGAGATTTCATGTTGCACATCAGCCCGGGATTTTCAGCTTTGGGTTTTGGGTTTTGGGGTGGTGTACATATCCGTTGCTGCGGTAACGGCGGCTAATGGTTTCGCTTTTACAGCGAGTTACTTGGAAGAGCCCCAAGTAACCAAGGGCTCTTGCCCCTTTCGTTCGGTGCCTCGCTGTGGCTCGGCATGCCCTCGCTCCGGTCCTGCTCCGTGGGCCCGCCGCCATCGGCCATCCATGGTCGGGGGCGGCTAACCCGGCATCCATGCCGGGTTGCCCACTGCGCAGAACCTGCGCTCAGCCTCTCGAGGGGGCGACAACCGCCACAGCCGCCGAGGCGGCCTGAAAGCCGACCTGGCTCTTCAGTTGTCCTTCTTTACTGCGTTCACTCATTCCCGACATGAACACCAATCCCCTGTAGGAGCCGGCTTGCTGCGGGCGGCGTTCCGACGATAGCGTCCGTCCAATCAATAAACAGGTGACTGACCCACCGCTATCGCCAGCAAGCCGGCTCCTACAATGGATTGGGTTTACATGGTTCGAAATTGTAGGAGCTGGCTTGCCAGCGATGGCCGTCAACGATAACGCGGGGTATCTGAATGAACGAGTTGCCCAGACGATTTTCGCCAGCAAGCCGTCTTCTACAGGGGATCTGCGTACGCTTTTGATTTTCACCACTCATCAGGCCGAGCGTTAGCTCGCCTTCAGCTTTTGATCTTGAGGTACACGCCCCCTCGAGAGGCCGAGCGCAGGTTCTGCGCAGTGGGCAACCCGGCATGGATGCCGGGTTAGCCGCCCCCGGCCATGGATGGCCGATGGCGGCGGGCCCACGGAGCAGGACCGGAGCGAGGGCATGCCGAGCCATGGCGAGGCACCGAACGAAAGGGGCAAAAGCGCTTGGTTACTTGGCGCTTCTCCAAGTGACTCGCCGTAAGGGCGAAACCAATAGCCGCCGTTACCGCAGCAACGGATATGTACACCCCCCAAAGCCCAAAGCCCAAAAGCCGCCCAGCTAAAGATTCCAGGTGGTAAGCGGCTAAAGGGTTTACCTCAGCTCAAGCGGAACCGCCCCGTGTTATCGCTCAACGCCTTGCTACCCTGACTCAAAGTGTCCGCAGCCTGATTCACTGCCCGCGCCCCTTCAAGCAAACGGACCGCCGCCTGATCGACCTGCTGGATGTTGCCGCTGACTTCGTCGGCAGTGGTCGCTTGCTCGTCGACCGCCGTAGCGATCTGCGCCAACGTGTCGGTGACGCTCTGCACGGCACTGGCGATTTCCCCCAGTCGTTCACCGAGGCCAGTGACTGCTTGCGCATCGGATTGCGCCTGGCCACAGGCGGCTTCCATCAGGCTCACGGCTTCGTTCACCGTGTTGCGCAGGCTGTCGACGGTGCCGGCGATCTGCGCAGTGGACGATTGGGTGCGCTGCGAGAGGCTGCGCACTTCATCGGCCACCACCGCAAAGCCACGGCCCTGTTCACCGGCACGCGCGGCCTCGATAGCGGCGTTGAGCGCCAACAGGTTGGTCTGCTCGGCGACACCGCGAATGGTGTCGACCACCAACTGAATCTGCTGCCCTTGTTCGCTGACCCGTCCGAGTGCGGCCGCCGTGTCGTTCAAACGCTGGTTGAGCTGCTGGATGCTCGCCGTTGTGCGCTGGCTGTCACGGCTACTGTCGGCAGCAATGCGCTGGGTATGCTGAGCGCTGCCGGAGGCCTGTTCGCAACTCTGGGCAACCCCTTGGGAAGTGGCGGCCAATTGCGTTGCCGCTGCCGCAATCTGGCTGATCTGCAATTGCTGCGCCTCGACCTCGCCCAAGGCGCCACTGGAATGGTGATTGAGCGTGCGCACCGCGTTACTCAGCTGCAAGGTTTCGTGATCGACCCCCAACAGACTATTGCGCAGTTGCACCACCGCAACGTTGAGCGCGGTGCTGATCGCCGCCAGTTCGTCGCGGCCTTCAACCGGCACTTGCAGGCTCAGATTGCCGTCGCGCAAGGCTTCGGCCAGCAGCGTGATGCCGCTGGCGCTGCGGCGGATCGAAGCCTGCAAGCAGATGAACAGGTACAACGCGGCCAGCAGCAGGCAACCAAAGATCACGGCCACCAGAATGAACTGGCGGATCGCCGAGCCATGGTAGTAATCCAGACGCTGATCCAGCGAGACCAACGACTGCTGACGCAGCGAGGCGAGGTCGGTGAGCAGGCTGTCCAGGCTGCGTTCGAACTCCTCGGGTTTGAGTTTGATGCTGCCGCCAAACACGCCGTCATCGAGGACTTTCAGCTCGGCGTCGAGGTGTTTGAGGTTGTCATGGTACTGCCCGGCCCACGCCTGCAAGGCACTGGGCAGGCGCGCTTCCAGCAGGCCGGCGGTTTTGACAAGCTGCTCACGGGCGTCGCCGATGCGGCTGCGCAGGTCGCGCAATTGCAGGCGGCTTTGCAGGGTGAATTGCCCGGACACCACCGACGCCTGGCCGACGCTGGCCAGACGGCCGACGCGCTCAATCAGGTCCGGCGCGTGTTGCGTCGAGATCTGCGTCAGCAGGTAGGTTTCCAGCCACGGTGCGAGGGTCAGGCGATTGTCCATGGCGATCTGCTCGCGCAGGGCCTGCAGGGCACTCAAGGCGTTGGTGAAACGGTCGTAACCGTCCGGCCACCAGCCGACGCTGCTCAGGCTTTTCGAATCGAGGCCGTTGAGCGCGGTTTGCAGCGCTTGGTAGCGAGTGAGGGTTTCGCCCTCGGCGCCTTCGGTTTGCAACGCGTTGCCAAGGTCCGTGGTGGCTTGCGCGACCGCCGGCTGAACGGCATCGAACGCCGCCATCGCGGCGAGGGTGGCCGGTGTCGGTTGGCGATTGGTCTCGGTGGCACGCCAGCGCGCGGCGCGGTCACGCTGGGCGGCGAGCAGGTTATCCAGCGCATCCAGCGCGAGCAGCTGCCTAACCCCGGCACGTTCGCCGGAAATCAGGTTCAGTTTGGCGCGATAGTCCTGGCCGATCATCAGCAGGCTACCCGCCAGTGGCAGGATAAACAGCAGAAACAACAACTGAAATTTACGGGCGAAGCCGAAACGCCCCAGCAACCCGATCCCCGGAGATAAAAAAGCCTGCATGCCCCATGACTCCTCTGGACACCACGCACCAATGGCGTGCGTCGAAGTCGTTGCGACTGCGACTCGTGTCCTTTTTAAAGGCCTCGAAAGTTCACCCTCGCCAGCTCTGTAGGCCGACTCTGTAGCGAAACTTCCCATTCTCGGCGCCCTTTGTAAGGGCGCCGCGTTGAAGCGGATAACAAGGCAAGATTCAGACCATGGCGTTGCGCTATTACTTGCGGAAATTAGTTCGTTAGCTGGCTAAGGGGATGGCGCTGCTGCACTGAAAAATGGCACATTGACGCACCTGCCCGTGTGCACCCATCTGTTGTACGGAAACTCCCATGGCTATCAGCAATGCCCAGACCGGCGCGACGCCGGCATCCGCGACGTCACAAAGCAGCCCTCTGGTCATGCGCATCATCGGTGCCGTGGCGCTGGCGCATTTGATCAACGACCTGATTCAGTCGGTGCTGCCGTCGATCTACCCGATGCTCAAGGCCAACTACGGCCTGACCTTCACCCAGGTCGGCCTGATCACCCTGACCTTTCAACTGACGGCCTCGCTGTTACAACCGTGGGTCGGTTACCACACCGATCGTCATCCCAAACCCTGGCTGCTTCCGGCCGGTACGGTGTGTACGTTGATTGGTATTTTGATGATGTCGGTGGTCGGCAGCTTTCCGATGATCCTGCTGGCGGCAGGGCTGATCGGTATTGGTTCCTCGACCTTTCACCCGGAAGCCTCCCGTGTGGCGCGACTGGCTTCGGGCGGGCGCTTCGGTCTGGCGCAATCGACGTTCCAGGTGGGCGGTAACGCGGGTTCGGCCTTTGGCCCATTGCTGGCGGCGGCGATCATCATTCCGTTCGGCCAGGGCCATGTGGCGTGGTTCGGCTTGTTCGCGTTGTTTGCGCTGTTCGTGCTCTACCGGATCAGCCGTTGGTACGCCAATCACTTGAACCTGTTCAAGCTCAAGCAAGGTCAGGCGGCCACTCATGGCTTGTCGAAGGGCAGGGTCACCAGTGCGCTGGTGGTGCTTGGGCTGCTGGTGTTCTCCAAGTATTTCTACATGGCCAGTCTGACCAGTTACTTCACCTTTTACCTGATCGAGAAATTCGACCTCTCGGTGGCCAGTTCGCAGCTGCATCTGTTCCTGTTTCTGGGGGCGGTGGCGGCGGGGACTTTCTTCGGCGGACCGATTGGCGACAAGATTGGGCGTAAGGCGGTGATCTGGTTTTCGATCCTTGGGGTTGCGCCGTTCACCCTGATCCTGCCGCATGTTGATTTGTTCTGGACCAGCATTCTGAGCGTGGTGATTGGCTTCATCCTGGCCTCGGCATTCTCGGCCATTGTGGTTTATGCACAGGAATTGGTGCCGGGTAATGTCGGGATGATTGCCGGGGTGTTCTTCGGGCTGATGTTCGGTTTCGGCGGGATTGGCGCGGCGTTGCTGGGGCATCTGGCGGACGTGCACGGCATCGAATACGTGTACTTCCTGTGCTCGTTCCTGCCGTTGTTGGGCGTGTTGGCGATCTTCCTGCCAAGAACCAAAAAGGCCTGATCTATACATTTCTTCTGTAGGAGCCGGCTTGCTGCGGGCGGCGTTCCGACGATGAACGATCACGCGGACTGGCTGGTTAGCCGCGGTGTCTGGATCGTCGGAACGCCGCCCGCAGCAAGCCGGCTCCTACAGGATTGCGGTGAACGGGATTTCAGGCACAAAAAAGCCGCGTATCAAACGCGGCTTTTTCTTGGGCGGGTGTTTTTACACGTTGAAACGGAAGTGCATCACGTCGCCGTCTTTCACGATGTAGTCCTTGCCTTCCAGACGCCATTTACCGGCTTCTTTGGTGCCGGCTTCGCCCTTGTACTGGATGAAGTCGTCGTAGGCGATGACTTCGGCGCGGATGAAGCCTTTTTCGAAGTCGGTGTGGATCACGCCAGCGGCTTGCGGTGCGGTGGCACCAACGCGGACGGTCCAGGCGCGGACTTCTTCGACACCGGCGGTGAAGTAGGTCTGCAGGTGCAGCATTTCGTAGCCGGCGCGGATCACGCGGTTCAGGCCAGGCTCTTCGAGGCCCAGGGCTTCGAGGAACATGTCTTTCTCTTCGCCGTCATCCAGCTCGGCAATTTCCGCTTCGATCTTGTTGCACACCGGAACAACCACGGCGCCTTCTTCTTCGGCGATGGCGCGGACCACGTCCAGGTGCGGGTTGTTTTCGAAACCGTCTTCAGCGACGTTAGCGATGTACATGACCGGTTTGGTGGTCAGCAGGTGGAAGCCCTTGATCACCGCTTTCTCGTCGGTGCCCATGCTCTTCATCAGGCTGCGCGCTGGCTTGCCTTCGGTGAAGTGAGCGATCAGTTGCTCCAGCAGGCCCTTCTGGACCACTGCGTCCTTGTCACCGCCCTTGGCGTTGCGTGCGACTTTCTGCAGTTGCTTCTCGCAGCTGTCGAGGTCGGCGAAGATCAGTTCCAGGTCGATGATTTCGATGTCGCGTTTCGGGTCGACGCTGTTGGAGACGTGAATCACGTTCTCGTCTTCGAAGCAGCGGACCACGTGGGCGATGGCATCGGTTTCACGGATGTTGGCCAGGAACTTGTTGCCCAGGCCTTCACCTTTCGAGGCGCCGGCAACGAGGCCCGCGATGTCGACGAATTCCATGGTGGTCGGCAGGATGCGCTTTGGTTTGACGATGGCCGCCAAGGCGTCCAGACGCGGATCCGGCATCGGCACGATACCGCTGTTCGGCTCGATGGTGCAGAAGGGGAAGTTCTCGGCCGCGATCCCGGATTTGGTCAGGGCGTTGAACAGGGTGGACTTACCGACGTTAGGCAGGCCGACGATGCCGCAATTGAATCCCATGGTGTTTTCCCCGAGGAGTAGAGTCAGGCCTTCTGGCTGTGCAGGTTTTTCATCGCGCGGTTCCATTCCCCGGCGAGGATATCCGGCAGCACGCCGAGGGCAAAGTCGATGCTGGCATCGAGTTTTTCCTGTTCGGCGCGTGGCGCACGACCCAGGACGAAATTTGAAACCATACTGGCTACGCCCGGATGGCCAATGCCAAGCCGCAAGCGGTAGAAGGTATTCTGATTGCCCAGCTGCGCGATGATGTCGCGCAACCCGTTGTGACCGCCATGGCCGCCGCCCTGTTTGAGTTTGGCAACGCCCGGTGGCAGGTCGAGTTCGTCATGCGCCACGAGGATTTCTTCAGGCTTGATGCGGAAGAATCCTGCGAGTGCCGCCACGGCCTGGCCGCTGCGGTTCATGTACGTGGTGGGAATCAGCAGACGAACATCCTGACCCTGGTGCGAATAACGCCCGGTCAGGCCGAAATATTTGCGGTCCGCCACAAGGTTGACGCCTTGTGCGTTCGCGATGCGCTCAACAAAAAGGGCCCCTGCGTTATGCCGGGTCTGTTCGTATTCAGCGCCTGGATTTCCCAGGCCAACGATCAGTTTGATGGCAGTCACGATAGGGGCCCTTCTTTGGAGTGGTGGATAACATCGCCGCAATCCGGGTGTGCGGCGAAAGTGGACGACAAGTGCTCATTTACCATTATGTAAACTCCGCGTTCTCGCCCGCTTTCTCGCTACGTTCCAGTCCGCGATGTTACCGGGTCACTCCGGCATCACAGAGTGAATTACTCTGCAGCGCCTTCAGCAGCTTCTGGAGCAACACGTGGAGCGTGGACGTTGGCAACAGCCTTGTCATCGCCGTGTGCCAGAGCAACAAACTCAACGCCTTTAGGGGCTTTGAGGTCGGACAGGTGAATGATCGAACCGATTTCGGCGTTAGCCAGGTCGACTTCGATGAATTCAGGCAGGTCTTTTGGCAGGCAGGTCACTTCGATTTCAGCAACAACGTGCGAAATCTCGCCGCCTTTCTTCGCTGGTGCTTCTTCGTTGATGAAGTGCACTGGAACGATAGCGGTCAGCTTTTGGCCGGCAACTACGCGTACGAAGTCAGCGTGCATCACGTGGCCTTTGGCCGGGTGACGCTGCAGAGCTTTGATGATTACGTTTTGCTTGGTGCCACCAACGTTCAGCTCGATGATGTGGCTGTAAGCCGCTTCGTTTTCGAGCAGTTTGGCAACTTCTTTAGCCAGCATGCTGATGGATTCAGGGGCTTTTTCGCCACCGTAAACTACAGCTGGTACCAGGCTTGCGAGACGACGCAGGCGGCGGCTCGCACCTTTCCCCAGGTCGGAACGCACTTCAGCATTCAGAGTAAAATCGTTCATGTTGTATCTCCAAAATAACCACATTCGCCCCAGCGTTTGCGACCAGCGCTAAAGGCGATATGGGCAAAAAAGCCCCGCCCCGACAGGAATGCCGGGGCGGGGCGCTTTTCGTCAACGAGCTGTTCGAGAAGGGCAGGGCCCTTAACGGAACATCGCGCTGATCGATTCTTCATTGCTGATGCGGCGGACCGCTTCAGCAACAACCGGCGCGATATCCAGTTGACGGATACGCGAGCAGGCTTGAGCAGCTGCGGACAACGGGATGGTGTTAGTCACCACCAGTTCGTCCAGCATGGAATTTTCAATGTTTTCGATCGCCCGACCGGACAGCACAGGGTGTGTGCAGTAGGCGAAAACCTTGGCAGCGCCATGCTCTTTCAAAGCCTTTGCCGCGTGGCACAGAGTGCCGGCGGTATCGACCATGTCATCGACCAGAATACAGGTACGCCCTTCGACATCACCGATGATATGCATCACTTCAGAGTGATTGGCTTTCTCACGGCGTTTGTCGATGATCCCGAGATCCACGCCCAGGGATTTGGCAACAGCACGTGCACGCACGACGCCGCCAATGTCCGGGGACACGATCATCAGGTTTTCGAAGCGCTGATCTTCAATGTCATCCACCAGAACGGGGGAGCCGTAGATGTTATCTACCGGAATATCGAAGAAACCCTGGATTTGGTCAGCATGCAGATCAACCGTGAGAACACGGTCGATGCCGACTACGGTAAGCATGTCAGCAACGACTTTCGCGCTGATAGCCACACGTGCGGAACGCGGACGGCGATCCTGACGGGCATAACCAAAGTAAGGAATAACAGCAGTAATACGAGTAGCCGAGGAGCGGCGGAAGGCATCAGCCATCACTACCAGTTCCATCAGGTTATCGTTGGTCGGAGCGCAAGTCGGCTGAATAATGAAGACATCTTTACCGCGGACGTTTTCATTGATCTCGGCTGTAATCTCGCCGTCGGAAAACTTACCGACAGAGATGTCACCGAGAGGGATATGCAGCTGACGTACGACACGCCGAGCCAGATCGGGGTTAGCATTCCCCGTAAAGACCATCATCTTGGACACGCGCAGTACCTAGAGGCTGAGGGTAACCTGGATGAGTATAGAAAATGGCAGGGGCGGCTGGATTCGAACCAACGCATGGCAGGATCAAAACCTGCTGCCTTACCGCTTGGCGACGCCCCTGTATCTGTTGCAACGATTACCCAGTAATCGGTTCCTTTAGAGCAGACTTTGCAGCTTGCGATGCAACATCGAAACGTTGCTTCCCTTTGCTACAAACCCTGTAAGGGTCTCTGTAAGAAGGGCCGAGACTTTATCAGCTTCAGCTTTGCTTGGGAAGCCCCCAAACACACAACTTCCAGTTCCGGTGAGTTTTGCTTCGGTAAAATTACCTAACAAATTCAATGCGTTACGTACATCTGGATAACGCCTTGCTACCACCGGTAAGCAGTCATTTCGACTGTTTCCCTTGGGAACGGGGCGCACTTTAATGGGAGAAGAGTTACGTGTCAACAACGGATCTGAAAAAATTTCTGCTGTACTTACAGATACTTGCGGCACAAGCACGAGATACCACGGTTCTTCGGGGTCTACAGGGGTGAGTTTCTCCCCCACACCCTCGGCGAAAGCCGCGTGGCCACGCACGAAAACCGGGACGTCGGCGCCCAGCGTCAAGCCCAGTGCGGCCAGTCGATCCTCATCCCAACCCAGTTGCCAGAGGTGATTGAGCCCAAGCAAAGTCGTCGCGGCATTTGAACTGCCGCCACCGATGCCGCCGCCCATGGGCAGAATTTTTTCGATCCAGATGTCGATGCCGAGCGAACAACCGGATTGCTCCTGAAGTTTTTTTGCCGCTCGAACAATCAGATTGCTGTCGTGCGGTACGCCATCGAATTCGGTGTGCAGTTGAATCACGCCGTCGTCGCGCACGGCGAAAGTGATTTCATCGCCGTAGTCGAGAAACTGAAAAATCGTCTGCAACTCGTGGTAACCGTCTTCACGGCGACCGAGGATGTGCAGCATCAGATTGAGTTTGGCCGGGGAGGGCAGCGTCAAGCGTGGGGTCGTCATGTTCATTGCCCCAGTTTGCGCGGTTGCCATTCCTTGATCACCAGCGTGACATCAAGGTTGGTGCCATGCAGTTTGATCCGCTCGGGCAGCCAAAAGCCGTTTTGCTCGGCGTAACTCAGGTATTCGACTTGCCAGCCATCCTGTTCCAGATTGGCCAGGCGGCTATCGGTGTCCAGGGTCAGGCGGCTCTTGCTGTCCGGCGCCGGGAGCCCGCGGACCCACCACGCCAGATGGGACACCGGCAACTTCCAGCCGAGCTGTTCTTCGAGCAGCACTTCCGGCGTCGGCGCTTCATAGCGCCCCTGATTGGCGACTTCCAGCGAAACCTTTCCGGGGTGTCCGGTCAGGCGTGCGGCGCCGCGACCCAGGGGGCCCGAAAGGCGAATGTCGTAATAGGACTGGCGCTGCAACCAGAACAGCGTGCCGCTGCCCGAGTCTTTTGGTGCGCGAATGCCGATCTTGCCGTTGATCTGCCAGCCGTCGAGGCCGGTCAGTTGTTCTTTGTGAACACGCCACAGGCCGGCGTCGCCCTGGCCCTGTACCGATTCGCGGGCACCGAAGCCCGCGCAACCGGCGAGCAGGGCGATGAAACTGAAAACGATGAAGTGGCGCAAAAACATAAGCTTAAAGAGTCTCTGATCCGGTCAGGCGCTTGATGGTGCCGCGCAGGATTGGGCTGTCGGGTTGTTCCTTGAGGAACTTGCCCCAGATTTGTTTGGCTTCGCGCTGCTTGCCATTGGCCCACAGGACTTCACCGAGGTGAGCGGCCACTTCCTGGTCGGGAAAACGATCCAGTGCCTTGCGCAGCAGTTTTTCCGCTTCGTCGAGATTGCCCATGCGGAAATTCACCCAGCCGAGGCTGTCGAGTACCGCCGGGTCTTCCGGATTGATCTGGTGTGCCTGTTCGATCAGGGCCTTGGCTTCGGCATAACGCGTCGTGCGGTCGGACAAGGTGTAGCCGAGGGCGTTCAGCGCCATGGCGTTGTCCGGATCGCGCTTGATGATCAGCCGCAGGTCTTTTTCCATCTGCGCCAGGTCATTGCGTTTTTCCGCCTGCATGGCGCGGGTGTACAGCAGATTCAGATCGTCCGGGTATTGCTGCAAGGCTTTATGCAGAACATTCCAGGCCTTGTCCCCCTGTTTATTGGCGGACAGGGTTTCGGCTTCGATCAGATACAGCTGAATCGCGTAATCGGGTTGTTCGTCACGCTCGGCCGCCAGGCGGCTTTGCGCTTCGGCGGTCTTGCCGTTGTTCATCAGGATATCGGCCTGACGCAACTGTGCCGGCAGGTAGTCGTTGCCCGGGCCGACCTTGGCGTATTCGATCAGGGCGCCCTGGGGATCGTTGCGCTCTTCAGCGATACGGCCGAGGTTCAGGTGTGCCGAGTCAACGTGGCTTTCACGGGCGATCAGGTCTTCCAGGTAGCCCTTGGCCTCGTCCCAGGCCTTGGCTTCCAGGCACACCAGCGCCAGGGAGTAACGCAATTCGTCGTCTTCGGGGTACTGTTGAACCAGGCTCGAAAACTCGACTTTGGCGTCGTCCATCCGGTCCTGTTCGACCAGCATGCGGGCATACGTCAGGCGCAGGCGTTTGTCGTCCGGGTATTTCTTGATGCTTTTTTGCAGCAGCGGCAACGCTTCATCACCACGATTGAGCGTTTGCAGCAGGCGTGCGCGCAGCAGAATCGGGGCTATTTCGCCGTCATCCGGCGGGTTGTCTTCCAGCAGCGTCAGTGCGCCTTTGCTGTCGCCGTCCTGTTGCATCAACAAGGCCTTGCCGAAAATCAGCTGGCTGTTGTTGGGATGACGCTGCAACAAACGGTCAAAACTTTTCATCAGGCCGTTGCGGGTTTCCTGATCGGTATCGGCCGCAGACAGGGCTAGGAAATCGAAATGCGTGTCGCCCTTGCCTTGCAGGACTTTCTCCATATAGGCCATGGAGTCGTCATAACGCCCGGCGCGCGCCAGTTGCACGGCCGCGGCCCGTTGCGCCTCGAGGTCGTCCGGGGCGTTTTTCGCCCAGATCAGTGCAGTGTCCAGGGCGGCCTGATCGGCGCCCAGGTACTCGGCGATGCGAAACGCCCGTTCGGAGATGCCCGGATCCTGGGTGTTGATGGCCTGGGTCACGTAGTTGTCCAGCGCAATGTCGAAACGATTGCGTTGGCCAGCCAGTTCGGCGCTCAACAGGCTGAAGATGGTTTCTTCGCTGAACGAGCTGTAGACCTTGGGCTTTTCAGGGGCCGGAGTGCTGTCTTCGACCGGCGACGTACCGTCCGACGAAACGGGTGCCAAGGCCTGGCAGCCGCTGAGGAAGACAAAAGCGAGGAGCAACGCGGAAGATCTATTCATATAGGAAGAGGACGACTAACCTGCGGTCAGATCATCATGACACAAGCCTTCGGCCAAACATAACCGGCCGGGCATTTTCCCTGAAGCACGCGACAAACCCTTGTAGGAGCCGGCTTGCTGGCGATGGTCGTGAACGATGGCGCATTTATTCTGGAAAGAATGCGGCGCCTGCAAGTCCATCGCCAGCAAGCCGGCTCCTACAAAGGTTGCGTGGAAGTCGGGTAAACGAGAACCGCTCGCAAATTCGGGCATCGGCTACCAGGTCAATAGAGATCGAGTAGTTGTTCTGAATCTGTCGAAGTAGGACAATTGCCGGCTTCACGTCACCATCAGCGACCTTGAATGGCCTTCCTTGCACTCGGTATTAACCACAAGACTGCTTCAGTAGACGTCCGCGAGCGCGTGGCCTTTACCCCTGAGCAGCTGGTGGAGGCCTTGCAGCAGCTCTGCCGACTCACCGACAGCCGCGAAGCTGCGATCCTCTCCACCTGCAATCGCAGTGAACTCTATATAGAACAGGATCACCTTTCGGCGGACATCGTGCTGCGCTGGCTGGCCGATTATCACCATCTGAGCCTCGACGAGCTGCGCGCGAGCGCTTATGTGCACGAAGATGATGCGGCAGTTCGTCACATGATGCGGGTCGCCTCCGGGCTCGATTCGCTGGTGCTGGGCGAGCCGCAGATCCTCGGCCAGATGAAATCCTGCTACGCCGTGGCCCGCGAGGCCGGCACCATCGGTCCGCTGCTCGGGCGTTTGTTCCAGGCCACGTTCAATGCGGCCAAACAAGTGCGCACCGACACCGCCATCGGCGAGAACCCGGTGTCCGTGGCGTTTGCCGCAGTCAGCCTGGCGAAACAGATTTTCAGCGACCTGCAACGCAGCCAGGCCTTGCTGATCGGCGCCGGCGAGACCATCACCCTGGTCGCCCGCCATCTGCACGAGCTGGGGGTAAAACGCATCGTCGTCGCCAACCGCACCCTGGAACGCGCAAGCATTCTGGCCGAGCAGTTTGGCGCCCATGCCGTGTTGCTCTCGGACATTCCGGCCGAACTGGTGCGCAGCGACATCGTCATCAGTTCCACCGCCAGCCAGTTGCCGATCCTCGGTAAAGGCGCGGTGGAAAGTGCCTTGAAACTGCGCAAGCACAAACCGATCTTCATGGTGGACATCGCCGTACCGCGCGATATCGAGCCTGAAGTCGGCGAGTTGGACGACGTTTACCTTTATAGCGTCGACGATCTCCACGAAGTGGTCGCCGAAAACCTCAAGAGCCGTCAAGGCGCTGCGCAAGCGGCGGAAGAGATGGTTTCGGTCGGCGCCGAAGATTTCATGATCCGTCTGCGCGAACTGGCAGCGGTGGATGTTCTCAAGGCCTATCGCCAACAAAGCGAACGCCTGCGTGACGAAGAATTGCAGAAGGCCCAACGCATGCTGGCCAACGGCAGCAGCGCCGAAGACGTGCTGGTGCAACTGGCGCGTGGCTTGACCAACAAACTCTTGCACGCCCCGAGCGTGCAGTTGAAAAAGCTCTCAGCCGAAGGTCGCCTCGACGCACTGGCCATGGCCCAGGAACTCTTTGCCCTCGGTGAGGGCTCATCGGATAGCTTTTCGGATAAAAAACCGCAATGAAAGCGTCACTGCTCAATAAGCTGGACATCCTCCAGGACCGTTTCGAGGAATTGACCGCCTTGCTTGGCGACGGCGAGGTCATTTCCGACCAGACCAAATTCCGCGCCTATTCCAAGGAATACGCGGAAGTCGAGCCGATTGTCGACGCCTATAAACAGTTGCTCAAAGTACAGAGCGACCTCGAAGGCGCCCAGGCACTGCTCAAGGACAACGACCCGGACATGCGTGAAATGGCCGTGGAAGAAGTCCGCGAAGCCAAAGAGCAATTGATCGAGATCGAAGCCAGCCTGCAACGCATGCTGCTGCCCAAAGACCCGAACGACGGGCGCAACGTGTTCCTTGAAATCCGCGCCGGCACTGGCGGTGACGAGGCGGCGATCTTCTCCGGCGACCTGTTCCGCATGTATTCGCGTTACGCCGAGCGTCGCGGCTGGCGTGTGGAAATCCTCTCGGAAAACGAGGGCGAGCATGGCGGCTATAAAGAAGTCATCGCCCGCGTCGAAGGCGACAACGTCTACGGCAAGCTGAAATTCGAATCCGGCGCGCACCGCGTGCAACGGGTTCCGGCCACTGAATCCCAAGGGCGTATCCACACTTCGGCGTGCACCGTGGCGGTATTGCCCGAGCCGGATGAGCAGGAAGCGATCGAGATCAATCCGGCGGACCTGCGGATCGATACCTACCGTTCTTCCGGTGCCGGTGGCCAGCACGTCAACAAGACGGACTCGGCGATCCGCATCACGCACTTGCCGTCCGGTATCGTCGTCGAGTGCCAGGAAGAACGTTCCCAGCACAAGAACCGCGCCCGGGCGATGTCCTGGCTGTCGGCCAAGCTCAATGACCAGCAGACCAGCGCTGCGGCGAATGCCATCGCCAGCGAGCGTAAGTTGCTGGTCGGTTCGGGTGATCGCTCCGAGCGCATCCGCACCTACAACTTTGCCCAGGGCCGGGTCACCGACCACCGGGTCAACCTGACGCTGTATTCCCTCGACGAAATTCTCGCGGGCGGTGTCGATGCGGTGATCGAACCGTTGCTGGCCGAGTACCAGGCCGACCAATTGGCAGCGATAGGTGACTAAATGACGATCATTGCCAGTTTGTTGCGCGCCGCTGATTTACCCGACTCGCCGACGGCGCGTCTGGATGCCGAATTGCTGCTGGCGGCGGCGTTGGGCAAGTCCCGCAGTTTTCTGCACACCTGGCCGGAGCGCATCGTTCCAAGCGACGCCGCGCTGAAGTTTGCCGAGTACCTGCAACGCCGTCGTGGCGGTGAGCCGGTGGCTTACATTCTGGGCCAGCAAGGTTTCTGGAAGCTGGATCTGGAAGTTGCGCCACACACCTTGATCCCGCGCCCGGACACCGAATTGCTGGTGGAGGCCGCGCTGGAATTGTTGCCCGCCACGCCCGCGAAGGTACTCGATCTCGGCACCGGCAGCGGCGCCATTGCGTTGGCCCTGGCCAGCGAGCGTCCGGCGTGGAGCGTCACCGCTGTGGATCGTGTACTCGAAGCCGTGGCTTTGGCCGAGCGCAATCGTCAGCGTTTGCACCTGAACAACGCCACCGTGCTGAGCAGTCATTGGTTCAGCGCCCTGGAAGGTCAGCGTTTTCAACTGATCATCAGCAACCCGCCGTACATTGCATCCGCCGATCCGCATCTGGTGGAAGGCGATGTGCGCTTCGAACCGGCCAGTGCCTTGGTGGCTGGAGTCGACGGGCTCGACGATCTGCGTTTGATCGTCGCCCAGGCCCCGGATTATCTGGAAGCGGGCGGCTGGCTGATGCTCGAACACGGTTATGATCAAGCCGAAGCCGTGCGCGATTTGTTGCAGACACGCGGCTTTGAAGAAGTCCACAGCCGCACCGATCTGGGCGGTCACCAACGGATCAGCCTGGGGCGCCTGCCGTGCTGAATGATCAGGAATTGTTGCGTTACAGTCGGCAGATTCTGTTGCAGCACGTCGACATCGACGGCCAGTTGCGATTGAAAGAAAGCCGCGTGTTGATCATCGGTCTCGGCGGCCTCGGTTCGCCGGTTGCGCTGTATCTCGCCGCCGCGGGCGTCGGTGAGCTGCATCTGGCGGACTTCGACACCGTCGACCTGACCAACCTGCAACGCCAGATCATTCACGACACCGACAGCGTCGGCCAGACCAAGGTCGATTCGGCGATCCGCCGCCTGAGCGCGATCAACCCCGAGATCAAGCTGGTCGCCCATCGTGCCGCGCTGGACGAAGATTCCCTGGCCGCTGTGGTGGCCACTGTGGACCTGGTCCTCGACTGTTCCGACAATTTTTCCACCCGCGAAGCGGTCAACGCTGCGTGCGTGGCGGCCGGCAAGCCGTTGGTCAGCGGCGCAGCGATTCGTCTTGAAGGGCAATTGTCGGTGTTCGACCCGCGCCGTCCGGACAGTCCGTGCTACCACTGTTTATACGGGCACGGCAGCGAAGCTGAATTGACGTGCAGTGAAGCGGGCGTCGTCGGTCCTTTGGTGGGACTGGTCGGCAGCCTTCAGGCGCTGGAAGCCATGAAACTGTTGGCCGGTTTCGGCGAACCGCTGGTAGGGCGCCTGTTGTTGATCGATGCCTTGGGTTCGCGCTTCCGTGAATTGCGCGTCAAGCGTGATCCGGGCTGCAGCGTCTGTGGGCCGAAACATGCGTGAAGCGCCCATTGGCGTGTTCGACTCCGGGGTCGGTGGGCTGTCGGTGCTGGCCGAGGTCCAGCGTTTGCTGCCCAACGAGTCTCTGCTGTACGTCGCCGATTGCGGCAATATTCCCTACGGCGAGAAAACCCCGGAATTCATTCGCCATCGTTGCAGCGTGATGGCCGAATTTTTTCAGCAGCAAGGCGCCAAGGCCCTGGTGCTGGCCTGCAACACGGCGACGGTGGCCGGTGTTGCCGATTTGCGGCGCGACTTCCCCGAGTGGCCCATCGTCGGCATGGAGCCTGCGGTCAAACCGGCCGCCGCCGCGACCCGCAGCGGCGTGGTCGGTGTCCTCGCCACCACGGGCACCTTGCAGAGCGCCAAGTTCGCTGCGTTGCTCGACCGTTTCGCCACCGATGTGCAGGTGATCACCCAACCGTGCCCGGGGCTGGTGGAGCTGATTGAAAACGGCGATCTGCACAGTCCCGCCCTGCGTGAGTTGCTGGCCCGCTATGTCGGGCCGCTGCTCGCCGCGGGCTGCGACACGATAATTCTCGGCTGCACGCATTACCCCTTCCTAAAGCCGTTGCTTAAGCAGATGATCCCCGAGGACATCAGCCTGATCGATACCGGCGCCGCCGTCGCGCGACAACTTCAGCGGCTGTTGGCCGAGCGTGAATTGCTGGCTGAGGGTCCAGTTCGTGCAGCGCAATTCTGGACGAGTGCCGATCCGGAACATTTCAGAAATATCTTGCCGATACTGTGGAATACCGCTGGCGTTGTGCAAAGCTTCAATAGGTAGTTTGGGGAAACGGGTAATTGGGGTGAACTTCTGATTAAGCGTCGGCTTCTATTGCGGTAAGCAACAAAAAAACCATACGAAATCGTACGGAAAAGGATGTTTCTATGAAGCGACTATTCTGCTTGGCCGCGATTGCGGCCGCATTGATGGGGCAAAGTTATACCGCACAGGCGGCAGGCGTGGAGTTCGGGGTCGGCCAGACCAGCGATTCGACCATGACCTATCGTTTGGGCATGCAATTCGATTGGGACAAGAGCTGGTTGCAAAGTGACGTCGGTCGTTTGACCGGTTACTGGAGTGGTGCCTACACCTATTGGGAAGGCGACAAGACTTCCAGCAACCACAGCCTGTCTTTCTCGCCGGTGCTTGTTTATGAGTTTGCCGGTCAGAACGTCAAACCTTATCTAGAGCTCGGGGTTGGCGTGGCGGCGTTCTCGAATACCGAACTTGAAGGCAACGAACTGGGCAGTGCCTTTCAGTTCGAAGACCGTTTCGGCTTCGGTCTGCGTTTTGCGGGCGGGCATGAAGTCGGGATTCGTGCGACGCACTATTCCAATGCGGGGCTCAGCAGCCCGAACGATGGTGTAGAAAGTTACGCGCTGCACTACACGATGCCGTTGTAAGGTCAAAAGCTTCGCGGGCAAGTCGGATCGCCGCACCGCTCGCTCCTACAGGTTTCATGTCGTATTCACCGTTACGACATATCGCAAAACCTGTAGGAGCGAGGCTTGCCCGCGAAGGCGTCAGATCAGGCAACACATTTCTAACATCGATACGCCGTGCTAATCCCCTGGCGTTCTTCGACGCACTCCGGTGCGCCCATCTCGAACTCCCGGCAGATCAGCGGGCGTTTTTCGTAGATCGTGCACATCATCGTGTTGCGATCCAGCGCGGCGCACCAGCCGTCGTCCAGGCGCAGCATGACTTCCCCGCCCCAATCATCGGTATCGATAAAACGTTCGGGCACGCCCGTGTCGGTGATCAGCATCACTTCGAGCTGGCAGCAGCAGGCCGCGCAGGTCGAGCACGTGACCGCAGGCTCGGCAATTTGCGTGTGGGGAATGGTTTTCATGGCACGCAGTGTAAGTCAGTCGGTCGGTGCTGTGTGAAAGGCCGGACGGACGCTCAGTCGTGGGTGTCGGACGACGCCAGGCGCCGGGCCATGAAATGCAGCGTGGGAAACAGCAGCGCCCAGAGTAATCCGATGCCGATCAGCGTCGGTAATTGGCCGTAAGGGAATTGCACCCCGGCCAGTTGTCCTCCCGCGTAATACGACAACGGCCCACCCACGGCGCCCAGCAAGCAGCCCAGCCACCAGGGCGTTGCGCTCCATTGCAGGCAATGGCGCAACGTCGTGGCCAGCAACGCCCACAACAGCATCAGCCATAGCGGAATCAGCGGCGCGACATCGTTGAACTCGAACACCCCCAGCCAGCGCAATGAGCTGTCGACGGTCGTGCCCAGCAGCACAACGCTGAGAATCAGCCGGCCTTCGTCCGCCCAACGACTTATCCACAGCAGATGAATCACCAAAGCGCCCAGCGCCACCAATAACCACAGACTGTTGCCGCCGATCACGCAGGCAAGCCAGCCGAGCTGGAACAGCACGGCGTTGGCCTGGCGTTCAAGCATCGAAACGGCCGAGCAGCGGCGCGGTGATCGCCGAAGGTTTGGCCAGCAGCAACTGTGCGGTGCCGATGGTGCGCTCCAGGAAACCACCTTCGCAGTAGCACAGGTAAAACTCCCACAGCCGCAGGAAATAATCGTCGTAGCCCAATTCGCTCAAGCGGCCTTGGGCGCGGCGAAAATTCTCATGCCACAGGCGCAAGGTTCGCGCGTAGTGCAGGCCGAAATCCTCCATGTGCAGCAAATTCATGTCGGTGTCGCGGCTGACGATCTCGAGCATTTTCTGCACACAGGGCAGGGCGCCGCCGGGGAAGATGTAGCGCTGAATGAAGTCGACACTGCCCTTGGCCTGCTCGTAGCGCTGTTCGCGGATGGTGATCGCCTGCAACAGCATCAAACCATTGCTCTTGAGCAAGTGCGCACACTGCTTGAAGTAGGTCGGCAGAAAGCGATGGCCCACGGCTTCGATCATTTCGATCGACACCAGTTTGTCGTACTGCCCGGTGAGGTCGCGGTAATCCTTGAGCAACAACGTGACCTGGTCTTGCAACCCGAGGGTTTCGATCCGTTGCGCGGTAAACGCGTACTGCTCCCTGGACAGCGTGGTGGTGGTGACTTTGCAGCCATAATTCTGCGCCGCGTACAGCGCCATGCTGCCCCAGCCGGTGCCGATTTCCAGCAGATGATCGCTGGGTTTGAGGTCGAGTTTCTGGCAGATCCGCTCCAGTTTGTTCAGCTGCGCCTGTTCCAGACTGTCCTCGGGACTTAGAAATTGTGCGGCCGAATACATCATGGTCGGGTCGAGAAACTGTTCGAACAGGTCGTTGCCCAGATCGTAGTGAGCGGCGATGTTTTTCTGCGAACCCTTGCGTGTATTGCGGTTGAGCCAATGCAGGCCTTGAACGAAGGGCCGGCCGAGTTTCGCCAGGCCACCTTCCAGCGAATCAAGTACTTCAAGGTTACTGACGAACACGCGAACCACCGCCGTCAGGTCCGGCGAGCTCCAGTAACCGTGGATAAATGCCTCGCCCGCGCCGATCGAACCGTTACTCGCCACCAACCCCCAAGCCGCTGCGTCGAGGATGTGGATTTCCCCCTGCAAATGACTGCCAGCGGTGCCGAAGACCTGCCGCTCGCCATCCTCGATCACCAGCAGTTGCCCGTGCTTGAGGTGCGCCAGTTGCCGCAGCACACCGCGACGCAGCAACGTCCCGGTCAAGCCGTTAGTGCTGAGTAGAGTGGCTTTGGCCGAGACGCTAGAGGATTTCATGGCGGCGATCCTTGGGCGGAACGGTGGCGGTTTGAAAGCTGCCGTCGGCAGCTTGATGAGCAAATATCGGCGCGCGTTTGAGCAGCAGGCGCAGGGCTTGCCAATAAATCGCCAGGCAGGTTTTTGCGGTCATCCACGGAAAGCGCCGCAGGTATCGGTGCAGGCTGGCGCGACTCAGGGCTTCGCGTTTCAGGTTGAGCGTGGCGTCGAACAGCTTCAGTTCGCCCTGCCAGTCGGCCATGTGCACGCCGAGTTTTTTCGCGACAGGGCTGAAGCTCATACGGTGTTCGAGATCGCGTGGCAGAAACGGCGACACATGAAAGGCCTTGGCCACGGCGAAATGCTGATGGAAATCGCGCAGGTCATCCGGCGTCCTGGCCGGCAACACGTAGTGATAACGCTCGCGCCACGGGGTATTGGTGACTTCGGCAACGATTGCCGCCAGTTGGCCGTCGGCTTCGTAACAATAAAAAAAGCTCACCGGGTTGAACGCCAGGCCCCAACTGCGAGGCTGGGTCAGCAGGCAGACCGAACCTTGTGGCGCATGACCAATGGCCTGGCGGACCTGTTCGCGCACCGCATCGATCAGGCGCATGCCATTGCCGGTGAAGGCTTTGAGGTAGTCGCTTTCGCGAAACGAAAACGGCGAGAAGCGGCGGTTGCCCGACAGCGGCGATAACCCGAGTACGGCGTCCTGTTCATCGAGATCGAGGTACAGCAGGCCGATCCGGTAACGGAATTCATGGCGCCTTGGGGCAAACCGCCGATGGGCGATCCAGCCGCTGTAGAACGCGCTGTTCACAGCACTTCCCCGAACGAGCGGGCCACGCGCAACGCGCTGACCACGCCATCTTCATGGAAACCGTTGGCCCAGTAGGCGCCGCAATAAAAGCTGTGTTGCGCGCCGTTCAATTCTTCCCAGCGCTCCTGCGCCGCCACCGCCGCCAGGCTGTATTGAGGATGGGCGTAGGTGAATCGGCCGAGCACCATGGCCGGGCTGATGCCGGCGCTCTGGTTGAGGCTGACGCAAAACGTGGTGTCGCTCTGGATGCCTTGCAGGATGTTCATGTCGTAGGTGACCGCCGCCAGCGTATGGCCGGCGCCACCGAGGCGGTAATTCCAGCTGGCCCGGGCGAGGGTGCGCGAAGGCAGCAGGCGCGTGTCGGTGTGCAGCACCACTTCGTTGTCGGCGTAGGGCAGGGCACCGAGGATCGACTGTTCGGCATCGCTCGGTTTGGCCAGCAGTTTCAGCGCCTGATCGCTGTGGCAGGCGAACACCACTTTGTCGAAGCGTTCGCTGCCGGCGCTGCTGTGGATCACGACGCCATCGGCATCGCGCTCGACCTGCATCACGGGGCAGTTGAGGCGGATTTTCCGGTTAAAGGTTGCGGTCAAGGGTGCGATGTAAGCACTCGAGCCGCCCTCGATCACACGCCATTGCGGGCGATTGTTGACCGACAGCAAACCGTGATTCTTGAAAAACCGCACAAAGAATTGCAGCGGAAAATTCAGCATGTCGGCCATCGGCATCGACCAGATCGCCGCGCCCATCGGCACGATGTAATGCAGGATGAACCGCTCGCCGTAACGGCCGGCCTTGAGGTATTCGTCGAGCGTGGTGTGCGCCGCGATCCGGCCCTCGGACAGGTCGAGCCGGGCGCGTTTGTTGAAGCGCACAATGTCGCGCAGCATGCCCCAGAACCCCGGTGACAGCAGGTTGCGGCGCTGGGCGAACAGGCTGTTGAGGTTGTTGCCGTTGTACTCCAGGCCGCTGTCCGGATCGGTGACCGAAAAACTCATCTCGGTTGCTTTGAAACCCACGCCGATCTGACCCAGCAAGCGAATGAAGTTCGGGTAGGTCCAGTCGTTGAACACGATGAAACCGGTGTCCACGGCGTGAAGCTCGCCATCGACTTTCACGTCCACGGTGTGGGTATGGCCACCGACCCGGTCATCGGCCTCGAACAGGGTGATCTCGTGGCGGCGATTCAGCAGGTAAGCACTGGTCAGCCCCGAGATGCCGCTGCCGATGATGGCGATGTTCACGGCACGTCCTTGATCGGCGGACTGCTGCGGACCATGCGTTTGCCGATGGCGAGCTTCACCCGGTTGGGCATTTTCGACAGCGGCCAGAGCGCCGCCATGAACAGCGCCGGGAACGCGATCTCCAGTGGCCGATGCTTCAGTTTTTCGAAGATGTGCCGCGCCGCTTTGCCCACCGGCCAACTGAGCGGCATCGGGAAATCGTTCTTCGCCGTCAGCGGAGTCTCGACGAACCCCGGGCTGACTACAGTGACTTCGATGCCTTCGGGCGCCAGGTCAATGCGCAACGATTCGAACAGATAACGCAGCCCGGCCTTCGACGCGCCATACGCCTCCGCCCGTGGCAGCGGCAGGTAAGTCACCGAACTGGCGACGCCCACCAGATGTGGCGCGAGGCCTTTGCGCAACAGCGGCAGGGCGGCTTCGATGCAGTAACTGCTGGCCAGCAGATTGGTGCGCACCACGTGCTCGACGAGCGACGAATCGAACTGCTGAACGTCGACGTATTCGCAGGTGCCAGCATTGAGAATCACCGTATCCAGCGAGCCCCAGTCATGCGCGATCTGCTCGCCGATTTCGCGTACGGTCTGGCTGTTGGTCAGGTCTCCCGCCACCACCAGCACTTGCCCGGGATAGCGTTGCGACAAGACTTTCATCGGCGCCAGCGAACGTGAACTGACCGCCAGATGGGCGCCGGTTTTCAGAATCTCCTCGGCCAGCGCGGCGCCAATGCCACTGCTGGCGCCAGTCAGCCAATATCGTCGTGGAGGTGTAAGGCTCATCCCATTCTCCTTTTCAACCAGGCGATAGCCCGGCCCAATACGGGTACGTGTTCGTAAAGCAGCGCCCCGGCATCGAAGTAATCCCGGTGGCGATAAACCTTGTCACGCCAGAGCAGGTGCGAGCAGCCGTCCACCCGAATCAAGCGCCCGCCGGCCAGGTGTGGATGGCGGTAGCTCATGACCCAGCGCAGATAACCTTCGCCTTCGCCGATCTGGTCGAAGCCGTGAAAATCGAAGCGCAGTTCGCTGACGTTGGCATAGAGTTCGCTGAAATAGCTGCGCAAATGCGCGAGGCCCTGTACTTCGTGCAGCGGATCGGTGAAGTGCACGTCGTCGGCGTACAGCTCATTCAGGCGCTGCAGGTTGTCTTTGTTCAGCTCGGCAAACTGCCAGGCGAAGCGGCGCAGGAAATCACTCATAACCGCCTCCCGCGTTCTGTCGCGACGGCAGGTTTTTGAACGCCGCCAGTGCGCGTGTACGGGATGTACTTAGATTGACGATCGGCGACGGATAACCTGCCACGCCAAACAACCCGCCGAGGTTCGCCGGGTTGTGCACGTCTTTCTTGTTCAGCCCGGCCAGCTCCGGCAACCAGTGCTTGATGAACAGGCCTTCGCTGTCGAATTTTTCCGATTGGCTGAGCGGGTTGAAAATCCGGAAGTAGGGCGCCGAATCGGTGCCGGTGGATGAGCTCCATTGCCAGCCGCCGTTATTCGCCGCGAGATCGCCATCGATCAGGTGCCGCATGAAAAAACGTTCGCCTTCACGCCAGTCGATCAGCAGGTTTTTGGTGAGGAACATCGCCACCACCATGCGCAAGCGGTTGTGCATCCAGCCGGTTTCAAGCAGTTGGCGCATCGCTGCGTCAATGATCGGCAGACCGGTGCGCGCTTCTTGCCAGGCTGCCAGTTCGTCGGGGGCATCGCGCCAGGCCAGGGCTTCGGTTTCCGGGCGGAAGGCGCGGTGACGGGAGACGCGCGGGTAGCCCACCAGAATGTGTTTGTAGAACTCGCGCCACAGCAATTCGTTGATCCAGGTGACGGCGCCGACTTTGCCGCTTTCGAACTCGCCCTGATTGCTTTGCAGGGCAGCATGCAAGCACTGGCGCGGGGAAATGACGCCGGCCGCCAGGTAAGCCGAGAGCTGACTGGTGCCGGGTTTGGCCGGGAAGTCACGTTCACTTTTGTAGTAGTCGATCTGCGCATCGGCGAAGGTGTCCAGACGGCGTCGGGCTTCGGCTTCACCGGCGGGCCAGAGATTGCGCAAGGTGTCGCTGGGCGTGTCGAAGCCTGCAACGCTTGAAGGGATTTCATCGCTGTCGATGTTCAGCTTCGATTGCACCGCTGGCGCCCTGACGAGACTCGGCAATGAACGGTGCAGACGGTCGTAGCAGACTTTGCGGAACTGACTGAAGACCTGGAAATAGGTGCCGGTCTTGGTCAGCACGGTGCCGGGGCTGAACAGCAACTGATCGAGGTAGCTATAAAAGTCGACGCCTATGGTTTTCAGTGCTTCGGCCACCGCCGCATCACGACGGCTTTCGTGAATGCCGTATTCCTCGTTGACGTGCACCGCGTCGATCTTCAACTGCTGGCACAGGTCGAGCAGAACCTTCGGCGCTTCATCCCAGCGAGAGGCCGTGCGAATCAGCAACGGGATGTTCAACTCGCCGAGTGCGTGGCTCAGTTCACGGAGGTTGCGCAGCCAGAAATCCACTTTGCACGGCGCGTCGTCATGCTCGCGCCATTGTTCCGGGCTCAACAGGTACACCGCCACGCTCGGCCCCCGGGAAGCGGCGGCCGAGAGGGCGGTGTTGTCATGTAGACGCAAGTCGCTGCGCAGCCAGATCAATTGCATGGTGGTGTCCGTACGATTCATTTAAATAAGCCCGCGCTGTACCAGGTCCTGATGCGCCGATAACGGATCTTCGGCCAGGAACAATTCAGCAATCTCTGTGGTTTTTACGGACAACTCGGCGTGGTGGATGCATACCGTTGGTCCGGCAATCATTTTTGGGCAACTGACACCGTTGAAAAGTTTCGGCAGCTGCGCAAGGTTCATGGCTTTGCTGGAATACAGCAGTACGCCGCGGGCTTGCAGGTGATCGACCGCCAGTGCGAGCTCACCCGCCGGCAACGGCCAGTCGAACACTTCCACCGGGCAATCGGCGCTGCTGATCAACCACGCGGTGAGCCACAGATGCGGTTCCAGCGGCAGGTCGGAGTGATTGATCAACAGCAGCGGTGCGGTGCGCAGTTGACGGTTGTTATGGTAGATGCGCGCGCCGAATTTGCTGCGTAACCAGGAGTGAAAAAACACGCGCTCCATCTGCGCGCCAAACTGGCCTTGCCAGCGTTGTTCAAGTTCGGCCAGCAACGGCATCAACAGTTGTTCGCACAAAGTCCGCGGCGGGTACAACGCAATCGCCTGGTTGACGGTGTCATCGAGGGTGCGTTCGTTGAGCCGAGTGACTGCTTGCAGCAGCGTGTTGCACAGCACCTTCCAATCGTTTTCGATCGATTCGCCAAAGGCTTGCGGGGTGTCGAGCAGTTGCTTGACCTGGCTGACGGCCACGCCGCGATTGAGCCAGGTGAGGATTGTCAGGATGCGTTGTACGTGTTCGGCGCTGAACAGCCGATGCCCTTTGGGCGTGCGTTGCGGCACGATCAAACCGTAACGCCGTTCCCAGGCGCGCAAGGTGACGGCGTTGACGCCGGTCTGCCGGGCCACTTCACGAATTGGCAGCCAGCCTTCATCGAGGGCTTTCTTGAAGTCGGCGCCGAGGTCTTCGCGGGCACTGGTGTCGAGTGGGATTTTCATCAGATCGCGTTTCGCAGGCTGAGGTTTTCCGGGTGCGGTTGCAGGTAAACCTGTTGCGCAATGTACGGATCCGGGTGTTGGCGAAAGTGATGTTTGAGCAGCGTCAGCGGCACCACCAACGGCACGATGCCGTGGCGGTACTGGCCGATGACGTGTTGCACTTCCTGTTTGTCTTCAGTGCTGATGACCTGCTTGAGGTAACCACTGATGTGTTGCAGGACGTTGGTGTGGGTGCGGCGCGTGGCGCACTTTTTCAAGGCTGCCATCAGTTCGCTGAAATAGCGTGGGCCGAGTTCTTTCGGGTCGATCCGGCCCATGTTGCCCAGCAGATTGCCCAGGGTTTTGTACTGCACCGGGTTGTGGGCCATCAGCAGGTATTTGTAGCGCGAGTGAAATTCGGTCAATCCGCGACGAGTCAGGCCTGCTTGCAGCAACTGTTGCCAGGCGCTGTAAGCGAACACGCGGGTGAGAAAATTTTCCCGCAGCACCGGGTCGTTGAGCCGGCCGTCTTCTTCCACCGGCAGGTCCGGGTGCAGCGCACAGAAAGCCTGGGCATAGATACCACGGCCACCGCCGTCTACCGGTGCACCGTTGGTGTGGTAGACCTTGACCCGATCCAGTCCGCATGACGGCGATTTCTGCATGAAGATGTAGCCGCAGACATCGTCCAACTCGGCGGCCATCTTCCGGGCGTAATCGGCCAGCGGCCGGGTGACATTCAGTTCGGGGTGAACAGTGCCGATGGCTTCGGGGCGTTCAGCGTCGCCGACCAGTCGAATGGGCTGGCGAGGAATGCCCAGGCCGATGGCGACTTCCGGGCACACCGGGACGAAATCGAAATACTCGGTGAGGGTGCGGCTGCACAGCCGCGATTCCTTGTGCCCGCCATTGAAACGCACCTCGGCGCCCATCAGGCAGGCGCTGATGGCGATTTTCGGTTTCGCGCTGGCGTGGAGCATCGGAGCACCTCGAATCCAAACCTGTACAGGATTTAATTTCTGTACAACATGTGTTTCATCATAGATTCAAAGGTGTACAAGTCAAATTGTTTGTATAAGTATTTGGCGTGCTGTAGGAGCTGGCTTGCTGCGGGCGGCGTTCCGGCGATGAACGATGATGGGGGTTTACCTGCTAAACCGTGGCGCCTGCATCGCCAGCAAGCCGGCTCCTACAGGATCTAGTTCCAGCCCAGCATCCAGGCGTTGCTGTTTTTCAGGGTTTGCCAGCTCAGGCGTTGATTGCGCTTGGTCAGCACTGCCTGCAATTCGACGTCCAGCACCGTGCCTTCCTCGTCGCGGAACAGCTCGATGACCAGAAAATGTTTTTCGCGGTTTTGCGGGTGGGCTGCTGTCCATTTCGACAGCAGCAATTTGCTTGGGTTGATGCGGTTCACTGCAGGTGTTCGTGCAGGCGGCGGGCGGCTTCCTGACCGCTGAGCCAGGCACCTTCGACACGACCGGACAGGCACCAGTCGCCACACGCGTAAAGACCCAGGTCGGCATCGGCCAGCGTGCCCCATTCATGGCTGCTGGCGGGGCGGGCGTAGAGCCAGCGGTGCGCGAGGCTGAAGCTCGGCGCAGGCATGGCGCTGTGGAGCAGTTCGGCGAACGCGCCGTGCAGTTGCTCGATCACGGCTTCCTTGGACAGGTCGATATGTTGCCGGCTCCAGGTGCTGGTCGCGTGCAATACCCAGGTGTCCTTGGTGTTGTCGCGCCCCGGTTTGCTGCGGTTGCGCGCCAGCCAGTCGAGTGGGCTGTCTTGCACGAAGCAGCCTTCCATGGGTGTATCCAGCGGAGTATCGAAGGCCAGTGCGACGGCCCAGGTCGGGTCCATTTTGACCCCGGCGGCGGCGCCTGCGAGTTTCGGCGCGGAGGCCAGCAAGGCGGTCGCTTGCGGTGCTGGCGTGGCGACGATCACGTGACTGAACGGGCCATGAGTGAACCCTTCGGCATCCTGCAGATGCCAGTGTTCTTCACCGCGATAGACCTCGGTAATGCGGCAGGCAAAATGCACTTCCAGATCGCCAATCAGGCCACGGGTGATGGCGCTCATGCGTGGCGTGCCGACCCAGCGCGTCTGCTCGTCCGGCGACAGGTTGAGCTGGCCACCGTGGTAGGTATAAAGCTGCGGCGCCCATTCGGCGACCCAGCCTTTGGCTTGCCAACGCTGGACTTCAGTGACAAAGCGGCGATCACGTGCAGTGAAATATTGCGCGCCCATGTCCAGCGCACCCGCATCGCTGCGCTTGCTCGACATGCGTCCGCCACTGCCGCGGCTTTTATCGAAAAGTTGAACGACATGCCCTGCGTCCGTAAGGGCCTGGGCGGCTGAGAGTCCGGCAATGCCGGTGCCGATGATTGCGATAGGTACAGTCATAGGGGCCTCGTTTACCTTTCTGTACAGACTACGCCGTGGTTGAAACCTGTACAATATTGTTTTTCGGTATAACTTTTAGCGTTCTCGTTCTGACAGCTTGGCCTATTGTTAAACACAGACCCTGCCCGATATCAAAGATCCCTGCTTATAAAAATAGACTAGTGATCAGGGTAAAACGCCACGCGAGGAAGAAGTCATGCACATATTGCTGACCGGCGGTACTGGTTTGATAGGACGTCAGCTCTGCCGCCACTGGTTGAGCCAGGGACATCGTCTGAGCGTCTGGAGCCGGACGCCGGCCAAAGTCGCGAAAGTCTGTGGCGCCCAGGTGCGCGCGGTGGCCCGACTCGAGGACCTCGGTCAGGAACCGGTGGATGCGATTATCAACCTCGCGGGCGCGCCAATTGCCGACCGGCTCTGGACCCACCGACGTAAAGCCTTGCTGTGGAGCAGTCGCATCACCCTGACGGAAACCTTGCTGGCGTGGCTCGAAAACCGTGAACAGAAACCGCAGGTGTTGATTTCGGGCTCTGCCATTGGCTGGTATGGCGACGGGGGCGAACGGGAGTTGACTGAGCATTCCCCTCCGGTGATCGATGATTTTGCCAGTCAGTTGTGCATTGCCTGGGAAGAAACCGCTCAGCGTGCCGAAGCCTTGGGCATTCGCGTGATCTTCGTTCGCACCGGCTTGGTGCTGTCGGCCGAGGGCGGCTTTTTGTCGCGGCTGTTGCTGCCGTTCAAACTGGGGCTGGGCGGGCCTTTGGGCACTGGTCGGCAGTGGATGCCGTGGATCCATATCAATGATCAAATCGCCCTGATTGATTTTCTTCTGCATCAGAAAAACGCCAGCGGTCCTTATAATGCCTGCGCGCCCAAACCGGTGCGCAATCGCGAATTTGCCAAGACGCTGGGCAGCGTGCTGCATCGCCCGGCGTTCATGCCCATGCCGGCCCTGGCATTGAAGGTGGGCCTGGGCGAGTTGTCATTGCTGTTGCTGGGTGGCCAGAAGGCTGTCCCGGCGCGCTTGCTGGAAGCGGGCTTCACCTTCCAGTTCACTGACCTGCGTGCGGCTCTGGACGACTTGTCCAGCCGCCTCTGAAATAGGACGTTGCATGACCGATCACGCGTTGCTTCTGGTCAACCTGGGTTCACCTGCCTCCACCTCGGTGGCGGATGTGCGCAGCTACCTCAATCAATTTCTGATGGACCCGTATGTGATCGACCTGCCATGGCCGGTGCGCCGTTTGCTGGTCTCGCTGATTCTGATCAGACGCCCGGAGCAGTCGGCCCACGCCTACGCCTCGATCTGGTGGGAGGAGGGCTCGCCACTGGTGGTGCTCAGCCGCCGCTTGCAACAGGCCATGAGTGCACAGTGGAGCCACGGGCCGGTGGAGCTGGCGATGCGTTATGGCGAGCCGTCGATTGAGTCGAAACTGCTGCAACTCGCCGCCCAGGGCCACAAGCGAATTACTCTCGCGCCGCTTTATCCGCAGTTCGCCGACAGCACCGTGACCACGGTGATCGAGGAAGCCAAGCGGGTGGTGAGCGAGCACAAACTCAATGTGCAGTTCTCGATACTCGAGCCGTTCTACGATCAGCCGGAATACATCGATGCCCTGGTGGCCAGCGCCAAACCGCATCTGGAGCAGGACTTCGATCATCTGTTGCTGAGCTTCCATGGCTTGCCGGAGCGGCATCTGAAGAAGCTCAACCCGGGGCACAGTTTTGAAGGTGGCGGCGATTGCTGCGCCGGTGCGCCACCGGAAGTTGTCGCGACCTGTTATCGCGGCCAGTGCCTGCGCACCGCAGCGGAATTCGCCAAGCGCATGGGTTTGCCGGACGGCAAATGGTCGGTGTCGTTTCAGTCGCGGCTGGGTCGGGCGAAATGGATCGAACCCTACACCGAAGCGCGCCTTGATGAGTTGGCGGGAATGGGCGTGAGAAAGGTGCTGGTGATGTGCCCGGCGTTCGTTGCCGATTGCATCGAGACGCTGGAAGAAATCGGTGATCGCGGGAAAGAACAGTTCCGCGAAGCGGGAGGGGAGGAGTTGGTGCTGGTGCCGTGCCTCAACGATGATCCGCAGTGGGCGAAGGCGTTGAACGCATTGTGCGAAAGAGCGCCGCTGGCGCTTTAAAAGCTTCGCGGGCAAGCCTCGCTCCTACAGGTTTTGAGTCGTTCCACGATGATGGGATCGACTCAAAACCTGTAGGAGCGAGGCTTGCCCGCGAAGGCGATCTAAAGGCTGGTTTACAACAAAGGCTCATCCGCCTTCTTGTGCTTCCAGCTGTCATTCCCCGGCAGCAACAGGTTCAGCGCAATCGCCACCACCGCGCACAGCGCGATGCCTTTGAGGCCGAAGTCGTCCGGGCCGGTGCCGGTGCCGACCAGCACGCCGCCAATCCCGAACACCAGCGTGACCGAAACGATCACCAGGTTGCGCGCCTCGCCCAGGTCGATCTTGTGGCGAATCAGCGTGTTCATCCCCACCGCCGCAATCGAACCGAACAACAGGCACAGAATCCCGCCCATTACCGGCACCGGAATGCTTTGCAGCAACGCGCCGAACTTGCCGATGAACGCCAGGCTGATGGCGAAGATCGCCGCCCAGGTCATGATTTTCGGGTTGTAGTTCTTGGTCAGCATCACCGCGCCGGTCACTTCGGCGTACGTGGTGTTGGGCGGGCCGCCGAACAGGCCGGCTGCGGTAGTGGCAATGCCGTCGCCGAGCAGCGTGCGGTGCAGGCCTGGCTTCTTCAGGTAGTCACGGCCGGTCACGCTGCCCACGGCGATCACGCCGCCGATATGTTCGATGGCCGGGGCCAATGCCACCGGAACGATGAACAGAATCGCCTGCCAGTTGAATTCCGGCGCAGTGAAGTTCGGGATCGCGAACCACGGTGCAGCGGCAATCTTCGCGGTATCAACCACGCCGAAATAGAACGCCATCGCAAAACCGACCAGCACGCCGGAGATGATCGGTACCAGGCGGAAAATGCCTTTGCCGAACACCGCGACGATCAGCGTGGTCAGCAGTGCCGGCATCGAGATCAGCATGGCTGTCTGGTAGTGAATCAGCTCACTACCGTCGCCAGCCTTGCCCATCGCCATGTTGGCGGCGATTGGCGCCATGGCCAGGCCGATGGAAATGATCACCGGACCAATCACCACCGGTGGCAGCAAACGGTCGATGAAACCGGTGCCTTTGATCTTCACGGCGAGGCCGAGGAAGGTGTAGACAAAACCCGCCGCCATCACGCCGCCCATGGTCGCCGCGAGGCCGAACTGGCCTTTGGCGAGAATGATCGGGGTGATGAAGGCGAAGCTCGACGCCAGGAATACCGGCACCTGACGCCCGGTGACGATCTGGAACAGAATCGTCCCCAAACCGGCGGTGAACAGCGCCACGTTCGGGTCGAGGCCGGTAATCAGCGGCATCAATACCAGCGCGCCAAAGGCCACGAACAGCATCTGCGCACCCGACAGCACCGTGCGCCAGAGCGGATCGTTGAACTCTTGCTGCATGCTCAAGCGTCCTTCTGCTTGGTGCCGAAGATCTTGTCGCCGGCATCGCCCAGGCCCGGGATGATGTAACCGTGTTCGTTGAGTTTCTCGTCAATGGAAGCGGTGTAGATGGTCACGTCCGGGTGAGCCTTCTCCACAGCGGCGATGCCTTCCGGCGCGGCGACCAGCACCATGGCGCGGATGTCGCGGCAACCGGCTTTTTTCAGCAGGTCGATGGTGGCAACCATGGAACTGCCGGTGGCGAGCATCGGGTCGATGATCATTGCCAGGCGTTCGTTGATTTCCGGAACCAGTTTTTCCAGATAAGTGTGGGCTTGCAGCGTCTGTTCGTTGCGGGCCACGCCCACGGCGCTGACTTTGGCGCCCGGGATCAGGCTCAGCACGCCTTCAAGCATGCCGATGCCGGCGCGCAGGATCGGCACCACGGTAATTTTCTTGCCGGCGATTTTCTCGACCGACACGGTGCCGCACCAGCCTTCGATGTCGTAGGATTCCAGCGGCAGGTCTTTGGTGGCTTCATAGGTCAAAAGGGCACCGACTTCCTGAGCGAGCTCGCGGAAATTCTTGGTGCTGATGTCTGCGCGGCGCATCAGGCCGAGTTTGTGACGGATCAGCGGATGGCGGATCTCGAGGATGGGCATGGGAAAGGCTCCGGCGGCGGGCAAAAAAACCGGCCTAGATTAATCTATCCGAGGGTGTTGTCCTATAGACAATAGAGTACGTTAGTCCACAAACGCTTGATCTGGCCGTGCGGGATGCGTACCTTTGCCCGCTTTTCCTGAATGCCACCCCTTGGAGAGCGCCATGTCCGCTGATCTCGAGCATATCCGTCAAATCATGCGAGAGGCTGACTGCCTGTACACCGAAGCTGAAGTCGAGGCGGCCATCGCCCGCGTTGGTGCACATATCAACGAACAAATGGCTGACACTAACCCGGTGGTGTTCTGCGTGATGAACGGCGGCCTGATCTTCGCCGGCAAGCTGCTCACCCATCTGCAATTCCCGCTGGAAGCGTCCTACCTGCACGCCACCCGTTATCGCAACGAAACCAGCGGCGGCGACCTGTTCTGGAAAGCCAAGCCTGAAGTGTCGTTTATCGACCGTGACGTGCTGATCATCGACGACATCCTCGATGAAGGTCACACCCTGGGCGCGATCATCGACTTCTGCAAACACGCCGGCGCGCGCAAAGTGCACACCGCCGTGCTGATCGACAAGGACCACGACCGCAAGGCTCGTCCGGACCTGAAAGCCGATTTCGTCGGTTTGCCGTGCATCGACCGCTACATCTTCGGTTACGGCATGGACTACAAAGGCTACTGGCGTAACGCCAACGGGATTTTTGCCGTTAAAGGGATGTAAACACATGGCAGCGCCGAGCTTTCTTGATCAAACCCTGTTCACTGAGCTGGCCGAGAAAGCAGCGGCCAATCCGCGCGGGCGCCAGCACCACAACTTTCATCAGATGGAAGACGCTTGCCATCGCATGGCGGTGGGTTTGCAGCCGGGCACGTACATCCCGCCTCATCGGCATCTGGGGGAGAACAAGGCTGAAACCTTGCTGGTCCTCAAGGGACGGCTTGGCGTGTTGATCTTCGACGAGTCCGGCACGGTGGTACGCAAGCAAGTGCTGCAGGCCGCTGGCGACTGCGTCGGCGTGGACCTGCCAACCGGTGTGTTTCATGGCCTGGTGGTGCTGGAAGCCGACAGCCTGATGTTCGAGTGCAAGGCTGGTCCTTATCGTCCTGTGGGCGAAGGTGAACTGGCTGATTGGGCGCCGCGTGAAGGCGAGCCGGGCGTGGCCGAGTATCAGGCCTGGATGCGCGCACAGTTCGATTGATATACACCCCCCACTGTAGGAGCGAGTGGTGCGGCAGTCCGACTTGCCCGCGAAGGCGGTGTGTCAGTCGATAACTAAGGGACTGACACACCGCCTTCGCGGGCAAGCCACGCTCCTACAGGGACGGTGTGCAGCCATGATAAAGTGCCCGGCCCCGCCTTTCGGAGCCCGTCATGAGCCTTTTGATCCGCAGCTGCGCCGCCCTGTTGCTGACCCTCAGCCTGCCGCTGGCCGCCGCGCCGGCCCTGATGCACGGGCAGTTTCTGCCGCCTGACGACCTGACTCTGCGTGATGCCGAACCGGAGCAGCAACAATTGCTGCAGGTCACCGAGTATTCGGTGGTGGTCGGCAGCCAACGGCAGTCCACCCAACAGCCGATCCCGGTAACGTCACCGCTGCTGATCCGCCTCAAGGGCAAATCCCTGAACAAGGGCGCGACCATCAATCAGGTGCTGGTCAACTTCGATGGCGAAAGCAAAAGCCTGAAAAAGCCGATCTACGACGACAAGAGCAAAACCCTGACGCTGTTTTACCCGATGGCGCAATACCGCGTGGTGATCGACTTGCTGCGCAATGACACGGTGTATTGCCAGTTCCTCAGCTACGCCAACGGTCATGTCTGGGCCGATCTGCACACCGGGGCCGTTCGTCCGCGTTGAGCCCGGCGGCCAGTGAGGGGTAAACTGCCCGCCCCGTGAAATGTCTGCGAGCTGGAGTCGGCAATGCGTAAAGATAAGAAACAAGTGATTGGTGACGAGATCGGCGACGAGCAGATCAAGTTGTTTCTCGATTTCGAACCGGTCGACGCCACTTCGCCGTCCCTGCACAAACTGATCAAGGCCTACCGTGGCCTGCGTATCGACGACTTCGAGCGTTTTCTGACGTTCTTCGTCGAGGCCGGTTTTGATCTGGACGGCAAGGACGAGCACGGCAATGACTTCGTCGCGTTGATCAAGGATCAGCGCAACGCACCGGACTACATCGAACTGATCGAAAAAGCCCGCGGCTAAACCCGCTTTTGTAG
>NZ_CATKQM010000028.1:0-62356 GCF_949768225.1 Pseudomonas sp. IT-P44
CCCCCTCGAGAGGCCGAGTGGAGGTTCTGCGCAGTGGGCAACCCGGCATGGATGCCGGGTTAGCCGCGCACGGCCAGGGATGGCCGATCGCGGCGGGCCCACGGAGCAGGACCGGAGCGAGGGAATGCCGAGCCACAGCGAGGCACCGAACGAAAGGGGCAAAAGCCCTTGGTTACTTGGGGCTCTTCCAAGTGACTCGCTGTAAAAGCGAAACCAATAGCCGCCGTTACCGCAGCAACGGATATGCCCCCATTCAAAACCTCCCGTTAGCGCATGCCCTCCGAACAGCATTGCGCAATCAGGCCAGGCTTTTTTGCAGGTCAACCGCCGGAAATCGACCGCCACGCCGCCTGTGCAAGCTCGTCCCTGTAAACCTTCGGACTACCCTTCACCCGACCCGACAACCACGTCCTGCAATAGCTGTCTGCCTGACCAATAATCAGCGACAGCATCAATTCAGCCGGAAAACATTTCAACTCATCGCCTCTGGCCGAATCCGACAGCCATTCCAGCAATTGCTTGTTGCGCATCTTGTTACGGGTAGCCAGTTCGTCCTTCAAAGGCCCCTTGGTGACAGCAAATCGCGCGTGGTACTGGAAACGCGCCCATTCGGGTTGGCTGTCGACCCAATCCACGTAACTGTGCACCAGCGCATACACACCCTCTTGCGTGGTTTTCGCCTCGCTCAAATAGCTGTCGCGCAGCCTGGCCTGATCATCCAGGGCGGTGAAAAACAGCGCGGCCACCAACCCTTCCTTGTTCCCGAAGTGGTGATAAATCGCACCCACGCTGGTGTCGCATTCGGCCCGAATCATTTCAATGGTCGTGGCCTCGATCCCCTGCTCGTTGAACAGGGCGAGGGCCTTTCGAAAAATATCGCGCTTGAGTTCGGCGCGTCTTCCGGGGTAGCAGCGCTCGAGTAAATCTGACGTTTCCATGCTCAACACAGTCCCAAAAAATCGATGGTGAAGGCAGATGACTGCCATCGGACACGTGGCGACAGGTTGACAGATTTCCCGCCGACAGAATACTGTTCCGTTACAGAACATTATTCTGTAACGGAACACCATTCTGTTTTAAGCCCCTCAGCGAGGTTTCAAATGAGTCAGTTTCTCAGCATGTTCAACAGCGTGGGCCCGCAAGCATTCAGCAAAATGGCCTGTCAGGTTGCGCCCTACTTCAGCACCATCAACCCGCTGGTCACGGAGTTGCGCAAAGGCTGCGCGACGGTGCAGGTGCCGTTCGCCAAGGAAATCACCAACCACTTGGGCACCGTGCACGCGATCGCGATGTGCAATGCGGCTGAACTGGCGGCGGGAATGATGACCGACGTGTCGATTCCCGAAGGCGCACGCTGGATTCCAAAAGGCATGACGGTGGAGTACCTGGCGAAGGCAAAAACCGACGTGACGGCGGTGGCCGATGGGGGTTCCGTGGACTGGACCACGGAAGGCGACAAACTCGTGCCGGTGGACATTCACGACGTCGAGGGGAAGAAGGTGTTCACGGCGCGGATCACCATGAACGTGAAGCTTTCCTGAATTTTGCCATGGCCCAATGTGGGAGCGGGCTTGCTCCCACAGTTGATCGATTTGACTGGTGGGGCGCAGTCAGCGCGGCGACTCGCCCAACCGCTCGCGGACAAATTCATTGGCCTTGTGCGTCAATTGATCCAGATGCCGGTCACGCTGCTTTTCCGCATCGAGCATCGCCCGCTTGCCGTGCTTTTGCAGCAGGTACGTATGAATCTGCCGCACCTCCAGCGAGCTGTAGATCGACGCCACGTCGAGCAGCCCCATCAACCCGTCAGAGCGATGATCGCGGGTGTTCATCAACACCTGCGTGCCGCGCGTGCCCAGCACCTGAAAGCCCATCGATTCAAACCACGGCACCTTGGCCACCGCGCAGGTCAGCTCGGCATGCGGATAGCGGCCGACCATTTCCCGCAGCATCCGCCGCGCCACGCCCTGACGCCGATGGCCGGCCTGCACCGCCATGTATGCGACGCCGCACGCCTCGGGATCGTCCTTGATCGGCAGGTAAAGCAAGAAGCCGATGACCTGTTCCGGATCGTCCACATCGGTCGCGACCAGCAACTCCACCGCCACCCCTTTCGCCCCGTTCAGCGCCTCCAGATAGAGGTGAACCTCATAGCCGATCGCGTACTGGTAAACGTTGTACAACAGGTTGCTCGGCGGGATGGCGACCATGCTGATGTCGGTCAGGTTATCGACCACCATCTGCAGAATCTGGCTGGTGAGGTGCTCGGGGCACGAGGTTTTGAAATGGGTAATCTGGGGCATTGAGGCTCTGCTCTGACTCTGGCGGCGGACGCGCCTATCATAACGCGCCGACGAGACCGGGGTGGCGTGTCAGTTGGCAGTCATGTCGAGTGACTATGGAAATCAACTGCAGGAGCCGGCTTGCCGGCAATGGGGCCAGCGGCAACACCTCCTCACCGGGCGGGGCAATGGGGAATAACACCCTCCCCAAGACTGAGGAATATCCCCCAACTGTTAACTCTCGTTAACACTTCCCACGCATATCACTGAACCTAACGCGATGATTTATCTGACAATCTCGTTAGTGGCTCAGCTTTTGCGTCGATTTTTGCGCATGTGCCGACACCACGACACGCCCCCAGAGAACCACCATGAAAAGCTCAGCTCCTGTGAACAAGTCGCCCGGCTTTTTCCGGACGCTGGGCATTACTCTGGTGATGCTGATGACTTTCAGCCTGTCTGCGGTGAATGCCGCTCCGCTCGATGATTTCGGGCCACCGCCTCCGACCGATCCGTCAGCCTTCCATAACCCGCCTGCCGACCCTGCGGCAGCCCTGGAAGCTCTGAAAAACCTGCCCCCGGCCAATCAAGGTGCCCTGGCCTTGCCCAACGGCGTGTTCGGCGACCGAAACACGCCGCGTGCCGACAACGTACTGCCGCCCGCCGAGCAGACGTCGTTCAACTACCCCACCAACGGCAAACCCAGCCCCTTGTTCGGGGCCGAACCATTCACTCAACAACTGCTGCTGTTCGAAGAGTTCGGCTCGGAAACACTCGACCCGACTACCCCGCCGCAGACGATAACATTCCCCGTGCCAACCCTCGGCCCGGCGCCCCAGCAGGATCCGAACAACGTCGCCCGCAGCGGCCCGTCGAGTGCAGCGCTCGAAGCCTTCCTGCGCCAGCCGGGGTTGTCCCCGTTTCCTTCGCAGTTTTCCAATGTACTGGACCGCAATCCGTGGAAAGCGCAGATCGAAGCCTTCCTCAACCGGCATCCGGTAGGCTCGCCGGCGGAGGGTCGGCCACCGGGAAAAGGCTGGTCGCATCAACGCTGGAACGAGTTCTTCCCGCAGGTTCAGTTCAAGACTGTTCAAGCCGGTGCCAGAACCAACCAAGGCCTGCGTGACGCCCAACAATTGCACCACTACAACAAGGGTGAATTCGCCCCCGGCGGGCTCTACTACCAAACCTCGGACATCCCGGCGACAGCGGGCACCACTCGCGGTATCGACGTGCGTTTTCATTCAAGAATGCCGGTGCAGAATCACAACTCGCTGTGGACATTCGACGGCACCGTGCCGGCCAAATTGCTGATGGTCCGTTACGGTCAAGCGTTGCTGATGCGCCATTACAACGCCCTGCCAATCGACCCCGCAGCCAACGCCGGTTTTGGCCTGCACACCATCAGTACCCACGAACACAATGGCCACTCGCCGGCTGAAAGCGATGGCTTTACCAATGCATTTTTCTTTCCGGGGCAGTTCTACGATTATCGCTGGCCGCTGCAACTGGCCGGCTACGACACGATCAACACCAAGGCGCAGGATCCGCGTGCAGCCTTCCCCTGCTCACCGGGCGAAAAACTCTTCGTCAACGATGTCAGTCCGGGTCTCAAGACCTGCGAAAACGGCAGCATAAAAATCCGAGGCGACTGGCGCGAGACCATGAGCAGCCACTGGTTCCACGACCACATGCTCGATTTCACCGCGCAGAATGTCTACAAGGGCAATGCGGCAATGATGAATTACTACAGCGCTGTGGATCGCGGCAACGAAGCGATCGAGGACGGCGTCAACCTGCGTTTTCCCAGCGGTTCGGCGATGCCTTGGGGCAACCGCGACTACGACGTGAACCTGCTGATCTCCGATAAGGCCTGGGACGAGAACGGCCAGTTGTGGTTCAACCCGTTCAACACCGACGGCTTTCTCGGGGATCAGATGCTGGTCAACTGGCAGTACCAGCCGAGCCTGAAAGTCCGCGCGCGCAGCTATCGTTTCCGCATTCTCAACGGCTCGGTGTCGCGCTATTTCAAGCTGGCGCTGGTACGGGAAATCAGCGGCAATGGCGGTGAATTTCCGGGGCCTGCCGGCTCTGGGGTTTCCTATAATCGGGTGCCGCTCCACCTGATTGCCAACGACGGCAATATCATGGAACACGCCGTGCCGTTCGACGGCAGCATGGACCTGGATGGTGACGGCGATAAGACCAATAACAATGCGATCCTGCCAACCATGGGCATCGCCGAACGTTTCGACATCATCGTCAACTTCTCGAAAAACGGGATCAAGGTCGGCGACAAACTGTACTTCGTCAACCTGCTGGTGCACGAAGACGGCAAGGGCCCGGAAGAACCCGCCCCCCTGGCTGACGTGCTGTCCGAGAAGTACAAGGCCGTCATCAAGCAAACCAGCAATGGCCCGAAATGGGACAGGGGCGACCCGCTGGTTGGCAAATTCCTGCAACTGTTGGTTCAGCCCTACAGTGGTCAGGACGTGGCCATGGACCCGGCAGCCTTTGTGCCTGGCGGCAAGACGATGATCCCGTTGCCCATCGATCGCGACAACCCGAACGACCAGGCCAGGCTCAACGTGGCGCGGCATCGGGAGTTCATTTTCGGTCGCTCCGATGGCACCGATGAAGCACCGTGGACGATCAAGACCGATGGCGGCCCCGGCTTTCCCATGGACCCGCGCCGCATCAGTGCCGCACCGCAACTGGCCAGCGGCCCCACGGACGCCGGGTTCTCCGGCGACGGCACCCTCGAAGTGTGGAAAATCAAGAACGGCGGCAATGGCTGGAACCACCCGGTGCATGTGCATTTCGAAGAAGGCGTCATTCTCAGTCGCGACGGCAAGGCACCGCCGGAATGGGAAAAATGGGCACGCAAGGACGTCTTTCGTATTGGCGAAGGCGTCGACAGTTCAGTGGATGTCGACGTGGCGCTTCACTTCCGCGAGTTCGCCGGCACCTACATGGAGCACTGCCACAACACTCAGCACGAGGACACGTCGATGCTGCTGCGCTGGGATTCCGAGCATCCGGGGCAGTTCCAGTTGATGCCAACGCCGATACCGGGTTGGGACGGCGTCACCTTCGTCAACTCCGTGGCACTGCCGACTTTCCGCACTGGCGTTGACGGCGATGATAATGAAGGCCCGAACAAAAAACCCGTGGCCAACAATGACAGCGCCACGAGCAGTAACGGCCTGCCAGTGACCATCAGCGTGCTCGCCAACGACACCGACCCGGACGGTAACCTGCCGCTCAAGGTTGTCGGCCTGACCCAGCCGGATTCGGGCCAGGGCTCCGTGAGCACCGACGGCATTCGAGTGTTCTATATGCCACCGGCCATTGTTGCGGCGCCATTCACTGCGGTGTTTACCTACGAAGCCAGTGACAACCTTGGCGCCGTCTCGGACAAACCGGCGACGGTATCCGTGGCGGTCAGCGCTGCGGCGGCGGTGAATGAAACGTTGTTGGTCACCCGCGCTTCCGTCAACGTGCGCAGCAACAATCGCTATACTTGGGACGTGACCGGGACGACCTCGCGGGCGGCGGGCAACAGCATCACCGTCAGTGCGTCGACCACGGGCGGCCAGCTCAATCTGGGAACCGCGACGCTCACGCCGAACGGTACGGGTGCACGCTGGAGACTGTCCGTTACCACCACCGGCAACGGCCCGACACCGAGCCCGACCATCACCGTTCGCTCAGCGCTCGGGAAGACCGTTACAGCGCCAATTGCCGTGCATTAAAACGGCCACGCTTTGACGTCTGGTCAGCCACACCGCGTCGCCCGGATCGCCAGCAAGCCGGCTCCTACAGGTTCGATGGTGTGTCAGGTGAATACTGATCCTTGTAGGAGCCGGCTTGCTGGCGATGGGGCTTGCGCGGTGTATCAGATACGCCGCCATCGCTGGCAAGCCAGCTCCTACAGGTTCGGTGGTGTGTAGGAGCCGGCTTGCTGGCGATTCAGGCGACGTGGTGTGTCAGCTCAGCGGGGTGTTACCACTGATACGTCGCGCTCGCCTGAACGGTGCGCTGTGCGCCATACCAGCACCACGAATAGGAATAGCACGACGCCACGTACTCTTTGTTGGCCAGGTTGCTGGCGTTCACCGCCAGGCGCAGGTTGTCCTTGAGGCTGTTGATGTGCGGGATGTCGTAGTGCACTGCCGCATCCAGCAGCGTGTAACCCGGCACCTTCAGCGTGTTGGCAGTGTCGCCCCAGGAGGAACCGACGTAACGCGCCCCGCCGCCGACACCGAAGCCTTTGGCAACGCCGTCGTGGAAGGTGTAATCCGCCCAGACCGAGGCCGTATGACGCGGCACGCCATAGTTGGTGGTGCCTTTCGCCGGCACTGCCGGGCCGACGGCGATGTCGGTCAGCGGCGCGTAGCTCACGGTGCTGTTGGACTTGGTGATGCGGTTGTCCAGATAAGCGTACGCGGCGGTGATGTCCAGGTTGTCATTCAGGCTGGCCTTGCCTTCGAGTTCGAAACCACGGGAGCGCACTTCACCGCTCTGTTCCTGGCAACGCCCGGTGCCGCACAGGTGCGTCGGATCCGGATCAAGCGTCGGCACGTTGCTTTGGCGCAGGTCGAAGACCGACGCGGTGATAAAGCTGTTGCTGCCCGGTGGCTGGTACTTGATCCCCACTTCGTATTGCTGGCCCTCGGTCGGCTTGAACACCGAACCACCATAGCCGGTGCCCGACTGCGGTTCGAAGGATTCGGCGTAGCTGATGTACGGCGACAGGCCGTTATCGAACAGATAGACCAGCCCCACGCGACCGGTGAACGCCTCGCTGTCCAGAGAGGTTTTGGTCTTGACGTTGTTGCGCAAGTTCATCGAGCTGTTGTTGTTGGTCGCCCAGTCGTAGCGACCACCCATCAGCAACACCCACTTGTCCCATTTGATCTGGTCTTGCAGGTACAAGCCCTTCTGCTGGTTACGCTGTGTCGCGTCGGTGGTGAACGCCGGTGTGACGACCGGAACACCATAGACCGGGTCAAAGATATCCAGCGTCGGCCCCGTGCCGAAACCGGACTTGGTATCCGTGCTGGTGTTCTGATAATCGCCACCCAACAGCACCGTGTGTTGCACCGGTCCGGTGTCGAATCTGGCTTGCACCTGGTTATCCAGGGTGTAGGCATCCAGGTCGACGTCTGTGGCAATGGTCGACCGGTTGGAGGTGCGGTAATCGGCGCGCAGGTTGCTGTTGTAGAGGCTGCGATAAACGCCTTCGCTGCGCAGGTAACGCGCGTTCTGACGTAAGGTCCAGACGTCGTTGAGGTGATGTTCGAACAAATAACCGATGGAGAAATACTCGCGGTCACTCTTCTCGAAATCCTTGTCGCCGTCATAGAAATCGACATCGATGTCACGCCCGGTCGGGCTGTGCAACACCGAGCCCCACGCCGGTGTCGAACCGTACGAAGCCGCCTTCGGGTCTTTCTGGAAATGCCCCAGCAGCGTCAGCGACGTGTCATCGCTCGGGCGCCAGGTGAACGCCGACGAAATGGACTGACGCTGGGTTTCGGTGTGTTCCAGTTGACCATCGGCCTCGTCGTACAGACCGGCCAGGCGATAGGAGTAAACGCCCTGGTCGTCGAGCGGGCCGCTCAAATCGAAGGTCGTGCGTTTCTTGTCGAAGGTGCCGTACTCGACGCCGATTTCATGGAACGGCGTATCCAGCGGCCGCTTGCTGACCATGTTCACCACACCGCTGGGGCTGGCCTGCCCGTACAGCACCGACGACGGCCCGCGCAAAACGTCCACGCGCTCCAGATCAAACGAGTCTTTTTGCGGCGAGGCATCGCGACTGCCCGGCATGCGCAAGCCGTCCAGATACACGGCCGGGGAAAAACCACGGATGGTCATCTGATCCAGTCGCGAGGCGGTAGAGCCACGGGTTTCGGGAATCACACCGGCGGTGTAACGCAAAATCTGGTTGAGGTTCTCCGCGCCCTGGGCCCGCATCTGGTCCTTGGTGACCACGGAAATCGACTGCGGTGTTTCGTTCAGCGCCGTATCGGTCTTGGTCGCCGACAGCGCGCGTGTCGCGACATAACCCGCCACCGGGCCGGTCGGACTTTCGCTCGCATACGCGCCGTTGATGTTCGTGGCCTGCAACTCCAGAGAACCTTCGACCGCCTCAGGTGCAGGTTCGATGCGATAACGCGTGGCCGACAGCGCGATGGCGTTGAGGCCGCTGCCCTGGAGCAATTGGGCAAGTGCGTCGCCGGTGCTGAATGGTCCGCTCAGGCCATTGCTGCGTTTACCGCGCGTCAAGGCCGGGTCGAAGGCCAACACCAGGTCTGCCTGCTCGGCCAGGCTGTTCAGCGCCTGACTCAAATCCCCGGCCGGGATCGAAAAACTGCGGACAGCACTGGTGTGTGAACCCGCGACCGGCGATTCGGCAGCCAGCAGCGGCGCCGCGACAAAAGCCATCGCCACTGAAAGCGCCAGTGGGTGCAACGGACGAGCAAAGCGAGACATGAGAAATCCTGCGAAATGGAAGGCGTTACTAACCATGACGGCCATGTCGGAAAAACAGACAATGAATGCGAGCGATTTGCATTAATATTTTTTGAAACCCCGAAACCCTGTAGGAGCGAGCCTGCTCGCGATGGCGGTGGGTCAGACAGACCGTGTCGTCTGGATCGCCAGCAAGCCGGCTCCTACAGGTTGGGGTAAAACGGTATTGATGCCTTCCTCAACCTTGTAGGAGCTGGCTTGCCAGCGATGGCGGTGGGTCAGGCAGACCGTGTCGTCTGGATCGCCAGCAAGCCGGCTCCTACAGGGTTGGGGGGTTAGAGGGGTTTGATCACCACCAGCAGATCGGTGAAGTGCTCGACCTGGATCGGCAGGTTGTCCGCCAGTGTCGCGAGCGCAGCATCGGTGTCGTCGAGGCGGAACACGCCGGAGACGCGCAGCCCTTGCAGCGCCTGTTCGTCGTAGCGCACCAGGCCCCGTCGGTAACCGGCGAGGGCCTGAAGCACTTCGCTCAAGGGGCGGTCATCGACTTTGAGCAGGCCCCGGGTCCAGGCATCCGGGTGGGCGTTGCCGATAGGTTGCGGTGCTTGCGCCCGGCCCTCTCTGAGGGTGGTTTGCTCGCCCGCCGCGACGTTCACCGCCTCGGCGCCGTTGGCTTTGGCGGCTACGACAGACTCCAGCACACTGACCACGGTCGAACCATCGGCTGCGCGTTTCACCAGATAGCGCGTGCCCAGTGCCGTCGCCGTCCCCTGATCAGTGCGCACCACAAACGGACGCCGGGCGTCCTTGGCCACCTCGACCCACATCTCCCCTTCCAACAACTCGATGACGCGCTGCTGGCCGTCGAACTTCACGTCCAGCGCCGAATGACTGTTGAGCTGAATATGGCTGCCGTCCGAAAGCACCACCTCGCGCCGCTCGCCCACGCCGGTACGTTGATCGGCGAGCCAGACCGGCATGTTGTCCAGGCCGATCCAGCCACAGACCAACACACCCAGCAGCGCAATCGCCTGGGCGCCACGGCCCGACACTCTCGGGCCCGGCCGGGCAAAGGCATGCTTGAGGGCAACGCGTGCGGGGGCGGCAGGCAGTTCGTCAAAACCGCCCCACAAAGCCCGCATGCGCTCCAGGGCGAGCGCGTGTCGCGGGTCGGCTTCGCACCAGACATCGAAAGCCGCACGTTCGGCGTCGGTAGCCAAATCGTCGTGCAACAACGTCAGCCAGTAAGCCGCCTCAAGGATCATCTGCTCGGAGGGTGGATGGACGTTCGTCACGACGGCTGTTCCGCCCCGTACAGGGTGTTGTAGCAATGGACGAGCGCACCGGCGACGTAGTTTTTGACCGTGCTGGCGGACACTTTCAGTTCAATCGCGATCTCGCTGTAGGTAAGGCCGTCGAGCCGGCTGAGCAGGAACGCCTCGCGGTTCTTGTCTGGTAACCCGGCGAGCATCACAGCGATTTTTTCCAGCGCCTCAAGCGCCACATGGATCGCTTCGGGGTCGGGCATGCCGGCGTCATGCGCCTGGATCGCCAGCGCCTCGAGGTACGCCTGCTCGATCCGCCGGCGTCGGGCACCATCAATCAACAAGCGCCCCGCCATGGTCGCCAGAAACGCGCGCGGCTCTTTGATGGTGTGAGGCTCGGCGAGGGTGAGCACGCGAATGAACGCGTCATGGGCCAAATCGGCCGCACGTTGCGAACAGCCGAGTTTTTTCCGTAGCCAGCCATGCAACCAGGAATGGTGATCGCTATAGAGGTCGGTGAAGGTCCGCCGACGACGGGCAACGTCGTCATCAGCCACGGAAAAATCGCGCATACGCAAAAATTTCTCAAATAAGAAAGATTACCAGTAGCGCGAACGATGACAGTAAAACCATGGCAGAGCAAGCGACGTAAAGCCGCGGTGAATCAGAACATTGCGCAGGAGGCTAAACAGCTATTGCTCCGGCGCAACCATCCGGAACCTGATGTTGATATCGTCGGAAACCACCGTATCCGCCCACTCGCCTTCACCAATTTTGAAGTCGCTGCGCTTGAGCGTCAGCTGGCCATCGAATATGCCGATGCCTTTCTGGGACTTCAGCAGGACCGGCACTTGCACCGTGCGCGTTATTTTCTTGAGGGTGAGATTGCCGGTGATCAAGTAACGGTTGTTGCTCAACGCTTTTACAGCGGTCGATTCAAATGTCGCCTTCGGATAAGCGGCCGTGTCGAACCACGCGGGCTTTTTCAGCTCTTCGTTGGCGTCACTGCTTCCGGCATCGATGCTGTCGAGCTCGATCGTGAGCACCGCGTGGGCTGCCGAGGGGTTCGCCGTGTCGAAATCCAGCGTGCCTTCGAACTTGCCGAACGTGCCGTAGACCCGTGAGCTGAACTGTTTGTAGGTGAAAGAGATCGTGCTGGCGGTCTCATTCACCTGTTTGTATTCGATGGCATCGGCGCACGGCAACACGCCGAGCGTGAGCGCGACAAGCACGGCGGCGGAACGCGGGAAACGAAGGTTCATGGGATTCTCCGGCAGGACGCCCTGGTGCAGTGAGGTGCTGCACACAAAGGCCAGCCACAGGTGGACTAAAGCAAAAAATCGCCGTTTGCGCCATGGGTGCACCGGCGGCCCGACCACCTGTCGCGCAACCCCGTTACGCGCCGGATGCCTGAGTCATGCAGGTGTTTAATGAGTGTTCCATTCACCGCAACGGGAGACGGGTCATGAAAATCGTCGTCATCGGAGGGACTGGACTGATCGGCAGTCAACTGTGCAAAAACCTGCGGGCACTGGGGCATGAAGCGCTGGCAGCGTCGCCGAGTACCGGCGTCAACGTCATCAGTGGCGAAGGACTGAAGGAAGCCTTGAAAGGCGCAGACGTGGTGGTGGACGTGGCGAACTCGCCCTCATTCGAGGATCACGCGGCGTTGCATTTTTTCGAAACGGCCGGGAAAAACCTGTTCGCGGCGGAGAAAATCGACGGCGTCAAACACCATGTTGCACTGTCGGTGGTCGGCACCGAGCGCATGCTCGAAAGTGGTTACTTCCGGGCGAAAATGGCTCAGGAAAAACTCATCAAACACTCGGGCATTCCTTACACGATCCTGCGCGCCACGCAGTTCTTCGAGTTCATCGGTGCCATTGCCTACTCGGGCCGCGAAGACGGCAACACCATCCACCTGACCCCTGCCGCACTGCAACCGATTGCCTCGCTCGATGTCGCCACGGCGCTGACCGATATCGCCTTGAAAGCGCCAGACAACCAGACCCTGGAAGTCGCCGGGCCGGATCGCAGGCCAATCGTTGAATTCGTGAGCCAGTATCTGCAGCACATCAAAGACCCGCGCGAGGTTGTCCCGGATGACACGGTTCCTTACTTCGGTGCGCCCATCAACGATCAGTCACTGACGCCAGGAGCGAATCCGATCGTGGGCGCGACACGTTTTGAACATTGGCTGAAGAGCACATTGGCGTCCAATTGACGCTTATCGATGTTGCCCGGGCCGGCGGCCGGTTCGACTCGCCTGGCGAAGTCGAACCGGTCGTGCGGTGCATCACTCGGTGATGACGTTCAACGTCACGTCGATGTTGCCGCGAGTGGCTTTGGAGTACGGGCAGATCTCATGGGCGCCATGCGCCAGTTTCGTTGCGACCTCGTTCGACAGGCCCGGTACGCGCAGGGTCAATCGCCCCTGGATGAAATACGCCTGGCCGGTCTGGCCCAAATCAACTTCGATGTCTACCGCCGTGTCGGCCGGCAGTGTCACGTTCAGCTCCTTGGCCACCAGGCCGACGGCGGCGCTATAGCAGGCCGACCAGGCGCCGGAGAACAATTGCTCGGCGGTCGGGTGCGGCAGAATGTTCGAAAACTGGTGCGCCGGTTTTGCGCTGCCGGGCGAGGACAGCACGATGTCGAGGTTGCCGTTGTGGCCGCGCGACGTGTTGCCGGCTGCACTAGGGGTGGTGTGGGTTTTGCCGGTTGCCAGGACTTTTTCGATCTTGCTCATGATGAATGCTCTCTATTGGGGATTTGTTTTTCGCGTGCGCTTTTATCGCACGCGATGTTTTGACAATAATTAAACGGTGAGGACGTTCAGTGCCACATCAATATTGCCGCGTGTTGCTTTCGAGTATGGGCAGATCTGATCAGCGGTGTGCGCCAGCGTGGTGGCGATGTCGTGTGGCAGGCCAGGTACGCGCAGAGTCAAACGAGCCTGAAGGAAGTAGGCCGGGCCGGTTTGCCCCAGATCGACTTCGATGTCGACGGAAAAGTCCGCTGGCAGTACCACGTTCAAATCATTGGCCACCAGACCGACGGCTGCGGTGTAGCACGCCGACCATGCACCGGCGAACAGTTGCTCGGCAGCCGGGTGCGGCTGGGTGCCGGCAAACACATGAGCAGGTTTGGCGCTGCCGGGTGTCGACAGGGTGATGTCGAGGCTGCCGTTGTGGCCGCCGGATGTATTGCCGGCAGTGCTGGCGGTGGTGTGGGTTTTGCCGGTGGCCAGGACTTTTTCGATCTTGCTCATGGGGTGAATCCTCGATATTGCGATAGGTTTGATTTAGTGTCGCATTCGATTGTGTCGCATGCGATTGATGAATATTCACGCAGATGCCGGTGGGTGTCAATAGGTGGTTAGCGAGTTCTGCGACGAACGGTGTAAACCGTGAGGCCGCTATCGCCGGCAAGCCGGCTCCTACAATGTGCGCGTGCAAACCCGATCCTTGTAGGAGCCGGCTTGCCGGCGATGGCGCCCTCAAGATCAACGCAACTTCCAGCCAAAAAAAATGGGCCACCCTGCAACGGATGACCCATCTCTCAAACCCCAAATGTTTACGCCGCCCCACTCCCCTGCCGCTGCCACGCCCGCGTCAACAACCTGATGACCTCGGCATCCGCAGTCTGGGAAAAATCCACGTACCAATGCCCGATCGACATAAACCAATCAGCAGTGATCGGGCACACCAATTCATCCACCTCACCGCGCAGCGCCTCCGCCGTTTCAACCGGCGCCACCGGCACCGCGACGACAATGCGCGCCGGCGCCTGTGCGCGCACCGCGTGAATCGCCGCCCTCATCGAAGCGCCCGTCGCCAGGCCATCGTCAATCAGAATCACCACCTGATCCTTGAGCTGCACCGGCGCGCGCGTTCCGCGATACACCTGCTCACGCCGCAGCAGTTCGCGGGTTTCCCGTGCGACCACGGCATCGAACGCGGCCTGATCAATCGGGTGTGCCCGCAGCGTATGCTCATTGAGGATTTGAATACCGCCGCTGGCAATCGCGCCCATCGCCAGCTCCTGATGGGTCGGAACGCCCAGTTTGCGCACCAGCATCAGGTCGAGGCGAACGTCCAGCGCGGTCGCCACTTCATACGCCACCGGCACACCGCCACGGGGCAAGGCGAGGACGATGACATCGGGGCGATGCGCGTACTTGAGCAACGGCGCCACCAGCCGCCGACCGGCATCGGCGCGGTCTTGCAGAATGGTTGTCGATGAAGGACTCATGTGGAAAACCTCCCCAGGCGATCAAGCCTGTCGGTTTACATGACCGTCACTCTGGATTGTCAGTCCGAAGGTGGACGACAGCAAGCCCGCCGGCCTACACCGACGACTCGACTTTCTGGAGCAACTTTTGACGCAAAAAAAAAGAGCCACCCTGTTACGGGTGGCCCTCTTTTTAAACCGGAGGTGTCCGGAAAGTTCAGCGAACGTTACAACTTAGCAAGCACTCGCAACAGCCCGCTGCGGCACCACATCGTCGTTCTGTTTTATCACTCGTTGAGTCAATGCCAGCATTGCCAGGAAACCCAGAGCAATCAACAGCGGATACGCCATCAACAGTTCAGAGAGTGAATACTTCCAGGCCAACGGGCGTCCGACACCCAGCAGGGCCGCATACATCCAGGACACCGCCGACAGCGAGCCGCAGAACAGCGCCAGCATCCGAGCGCTAAACTCGAGCTTGAGCAGCGATCCGGCCTTCTGCATAGCCGGCAACACCAGGCGATGCAACAAGATGCCGTTGTACGTCAGCAACATGACAATGATCACTTTGGCTTGAAGTTTCGGGTTCATGAAGTACTCGACTCCCTTCTCCAGGTAATCAATACCCACAATTGCAATACCGGTGACCCACAACGCAATCAATGCAACAACGACAGACGTCTGGAGACTTTCCAGATGCGCATTATCGTGTTCCGAAAACACCTTGCCCTTCAACAAGTTCTTAACCATGGCTACATCACTGGTCAACACCAAACCAATGGCAACACAACAGGCGACCAAGTGAGCATAAACAACACCCAACCGCACAAATTCCATACACTCTTTGTTTTCGACCAGACTCATAATTGTATTTATAGACACGGTACTTCTCCAACTGATTATACAGTGCGAATCATTAGTTCAGCGGGGCTCTAATCGAGTTACAGGCCCTACGAGATCCGACTGATAAAAGACAAGCCAAATCAGTGATTTGGCGCGGCTGAACCGATTAATTTGCCCGGCAAATCAAGTTCGGCTATTTGTTGGCTCCTGAATTTCAGGTAAAAAAATCCTCATTTGCATTCAATGCATATGAGGTTCGGGATCCACTTCTCTTTCTGCAGCTGCAGGGGCAGGTCATGGCGACGTGCTGAAGTATCAGAGGGCATTAAAGCAAAAATGTTCATTTTTCGTGCAAACCACCGACAAACGGTTAGTTCAGCAGAAGCAACTCACCTCATTGGATAATTTCCAACTTCCCTGAAAGCCACGTGATAACTGGCCTGGTAAATTACTTGAGGCCTTAGATTCTTCCATTGGATCCATTAGTTGTTACCTCACTAACGATATCTGCAATAGAGACCAACTCGCATTCGGTGCCACTCCAACTAAAACAGTCATACTTATTAGGGCCAGGATTGAAATAAGGGATCCAATCTACACCAGGCGTTCAATCTTCTGATGTTGCCACACTAGTTTGTAATACAGCGTTTGCAACATCAGCATCCCCAAATACGCCACCGGAAACGCCATCCACACACCCTGCAACCCGAACTGCCCGTCCAGCACATACGCCATCGGCAATTGCACGCCAAGCACGCACACAATCGAAATCGCCATCGGCACCAACACCGTGCCGCTGGCCCGCATGATCCCGCCGACAATCGCCTGAAAGCCAAACACCAACAGGCTCCAGAGCATGATGTGCAACAAGTGCTCGGCCTTCGCCTGAGTCAAATCGTCCGTCAGAAACAACCCCAGCAACCAGTGCGACAACAGGTAACCCAACACCACCAACCCACCGGTCAGGCACACATTGATCAACAACCCGGTGCGCAGAATCGGCCCCATCCGCTCAATGCGCCCTGCCCCAATCGCCTGCGCCCCAAGAATCGACGCCGTGATAGCAATCGACAACGCCGGAAACTGCACATAATTGACGATCTGCGTCACCGCCCCATACGCCGCCGTCGCCTGCGAACCGTGCTGATTCACCAGCGCCAGAATCACCAACTCCGACACCGACAACACCACCATCTGCAACCCGGTCGGCAAACCGATGCGCAACACCTTGCCGAGAATCACCCGATCCAGGCGCATCGCCGCAAACATCTCCCGATCCGGCGCCAATGGATGCCCCCGCCGAATCAACCGCCACGCCAACCACCCCATCGCCGACAAATTCCCCACCAACCCCGCATACGCCGCACTCTGAATCCCCAACATCGGCAACCCGAACCAACCGCGAATCAACGCCGGCGTCAGCGCCAACCCGATACACGTCGACACCACCAATGCGATCAGCGGCGACACCGTATCGCTCACCCCGCGCAGCAGTTGGGTGAACAGGACATAGACCAACAGCGACGGCATGATCCACATCATCACGTGGGCGTAGGACACGGCGTCGTCCAGCACGTCAGCCGGAGTACCCAAGCCCTGCAAGGCTGGCCTTGCGAATACGCTGCCCAGCACCGCCGCTGTCAGGCCGATGATTGCTCCCAACAGCAAGGTGGTGGCGGCGATGGTTTTCACCAGATGCGGTTCCCGTGCGCCCCAGGCTTGACCGATGAGCACGCTCGCACCCGCACCGAGGCCGATGACCAGGGCGATGAAGAAGAAGACGATGGGGAACATGCCGGAGACGGCGGCCAAGGCTTGGGTGCCGAGCATTTGGCCGATGTAGATACTGTTGACGGTGCCCGACATGGATTGGAGGAAGTTGGAGAGGACCATGGGGGTGAGGAAAAGGAGGTAGGTTTTCCAGAGGGGGTGTTGGGTGGATGGGGTTTGCATTGAGGGTCCGTCTCGGGTGGGGGCTGGCATCCAGGAAATTCTACGCTAGGGGGCTGACCGTAACGCGTGCCCATTTTCGAAAGAGTGGGTAGCGTGATTAATGTCTGCTTTCGCCTGTGGATTCAACCGGTCGACGCAACGGATTGGGTAAATCGTCCAGCGCTGCGCCCCATTGGCTGAGTGATCACTTCCTCGATAAAGAACCCTTAAGAGCTCTCCAAACGTTGATACTAAGAAGGCAGAACCATGCCCCGCTCAAACAGGACAGTACTGGCAAATTCCGTGAACGCTCTAACTGCGCGGGGAATATGCCGCCTGCTCGGAAATACAAAATAGACACCTGCCTCATGGCTATAACCGGGCAAAACTTCCTTCAGCACTCCTTGTTCTAGAGGTGCGAGTGTGGTCAGGGATGGCACCAGCGCTATACCCAGGTTTGCCAGCGCAGCGCCTAGCTGTGCCTGATGAGTGTTCACCTGAAAACGGCTGCTGACGGGCACTTCGATCATGCCGTCTGGACCACGCAATCGCCATGTGACCGGAGTGCTTCCGATCGCGGGCCGCGTGATGCATTCATGTTGGGTCAGATCTTGCGGACTGATCGGTGTTCCATGTGTGGACAGGTAGTCAGGGCTGGCAACCATACGCCACTCAATCCAACCGATTTCCTTTGCCACCAGCATTGGCTCCACCATTTTGCCGGACCTGACAGCGACATCAATGCCGTCAGCCAGTAAGTCGGCGCGAGCATCGCTAAGCACAAACTCCACTCGCACGGCGGGATGCTTGGCCATGAAGTCCGCAATCAATTCCATGGGAAACCAGTTTAAGAAGTCCACGCCGGCTGCCACGCGAACCCGGCCGCTCGGCTTTTTGCTGCTATCTGCCAGATCCTGGGCAGACTGGTTCAGTGCGTCGATCTGCTCTGCACACTGTGCAAAAAAGGCCTGGCCGGCATCTGTCAATGCCAAACGGCGCGTTGAACGCTGCAGTAAGCGTACGCCGACGCTGCGTTCCAGTGCTTGCAGACGACGGCTGCCAGTGCTGGGCGGAATACCCAACCGTCGCCCTGCCTCTGCAAAGCTGCCCGCACGTACCACGTGAACGAATAGGGCAATGTCATTCAAGTCCAAGATCAATCATCCCAAAAATGCACGAGTACATGTCATTGCTTCATCTTTTCCCATAATAACTCCCGACCTAACATTGCGGGCACCTTTTACACAGGAAGCCTGTAATGACCCTCTCTTTGCATCACCCGGCGCAGCTTGGCGAACTGTATTTAAAGAATCGCATCATCATGGCGCCGATGACACGCAGCCGGGCAACTGAAGCCAACACTCCCAACGCTTTAATGGCCGAGTATTACTCCCAGCGCGCATCCGCAGGGCTGATCATCGTTGAAGGCACCTCGCCTTCACCGAATGGCTTGGGTTACGCGCGGATGCCAGCCTTATTCAATGGTGCCCACGTACAAGACTGGAAGCAGGTCACCGCCGCAGTGCATGCCAAGGGTGGCAAGATCGTACTTCAGCTAATGCACGCCGGTCGTGTTGCGCATGTTGCCAATTTGCCCCTCGGCGCAGAAGTGCTTGGCCCCGGCGCGGAGCGCGCACCGGGTGACATTCATACTGACGCACATGGCATGCAGGCCACCTCCACGCCACGCGCAATGAGTGCCTCCGATATTCAGGTGGCCGTCGCCGAATTTGCGCGCGCAGCGAGCCTCGCCATTGAAGCCGGTTTTGACGGTGTGGAGCTGCATGCCGGCGGCGGTTATCTGCTTGATTCCTTTTTCAACGCAACCGTCAATCAACGCAATGATGCATACGGCGGAAGTTCATCCGCGCGTAACCGTTTCATTCTGGAAGTCGTTCAGGCAGTGGTGGCTGCAATCGGCGCGACGCGTGTAGGCATCCGCTTCATGCCCCACAGTGGAGCGAATGGTGCATTCAACTATGCGGAAATGGACGCGCAATATGTCGAACTCTGTCGGCAACTCTCCCGCGTCGGCCTCATGTACCTGCACCTGGTGAACTTCGAGTCGATGGGGCTGCCGCCGCTGCCGGTCAGCCTACGTGACGCCATGCGCGACGCTTTCAAGGGCCCGCTCGTATTGGCAGGTGGTTTTGACCAGGCCAATGCGGCAGGCGCGCTGGAAAGAGACGAGGCCGAGTTTCTTGCCTTTGGTCGGCCATTCCTGGCCAATCCTGATCTGGTAAATCGTTTGCAGGCCGGCGCTCATTTGAATTCCGCCGACTTCGCGACGTTTTATTCCAGCGGATCGCAAGGCTATACCGACTACCCGACTCTGGCTGAACAAAACGCATTGAAGGTTGAAGCATGAAGACGTCCCAAACCTATCGGCTGACAGCGCCAAGCCTGGAATCGCTGCAACTGTTTACCGAGACTGTGCCTGCCATCGGCTCATACGAAGTATTGGTCCGGATGCGCGCCGCATCACTTAACTACAAGGACAATTTCTACCTGGCTGGCGCACAGGGTATTCAGCTGCCTCGCCCAACCGTGCCGCTATCGGACGGTGCTGGCGAAGTCGTAGCGGTTGGTGAGCATGTAAATCGGTTCGCAGTGGGCGATAGCGTGGCGGGTAACTTTGTGCAGGACTGGCTGTATGGCCCCCTCGGCGATCACGCCGCAAATTCGAGCACGACGCTTGGTCACGGAATTGACGGCACGCTGACGCAATACCGTGTCTTCAACCAGGAAGGGTTGGTGGCATTACCCCGGAATTTGTCTTACGAAGAGGGCGCCACGTTACCTTGCGCTGCGGTGACAGCCTGGAATGCCGTGCGAGAGGTACGCCCTTCGCAAACAGTGCTCATTCTGGGCACCGGCGGGGTAGCCCTGTTCGCACTGCAATTTGCCAGTGCGCTGGGCGCCCGAACTATCGTCACGTCCTCCAGCGACGCCAAGCTGGCGCGCGCAGCTGCGGCCGGGGCGGATCACTTGATCAACTATCAAAGCGATCCGGACTGGCACAAAAAAGCACGCGAGCTGACCGGTGGGAAAGGTGTTGATCACGTCATCGAGACCGTTGGTCCTGATACGCTGGAACGCTCCATACTCGCAACGCGCCGTGACGGTACGGTGCATTTGGTTGGCCTGATCAATCCGGTTGGGAAGATTGACCCAATGCTAATTCTTGGCGGTACGGTCACAGTACGCGGCGTGCGTGTCGGTTCGCGGCAATTGTTCGAGGAGATGAATACCTTCATCGAGCGCAAAGGAATCCACCCGATTATTGGACACCGCTTTGACTTTAGCGATGCCAGGGATGCCTTCGCCCAGCAACTCAAAGGGCCAGAGTTTGGAAAGATCGTAATCACCTTCTGACGTGGAGATGCTCGGCCGGACGCCGTCGCTCACGCGGCTGCTTCTGGCCGATTGTTGTCGTTCACGAACGACTGCTTTCGGCTGTGGATTCAACCGGTCGACGCAACAGATTGGCTGTTTTGCAGGACGAAGCAGTCACCGATGTTCCGCTGCCAACATTGACCTGAATTGAGAAGTGATCTCTGAAGATAGCCCGGCAGCTTCGAACACTGCGCAGGTGAAGCTAACGGGTGCAGGGCCTGGAGCAGTTATAATGCGGTCTGCAACCACAGCCACTGCACTGCATCGATAAAGCGTGCGCCCCTCATAACCTACGGCATTCTGCTGTAAGAAGTCGGCGCTGTTCGATGTATGAGGAACCGTGTCGAGAAGCCCGGCCCTCGCAAGTGCCAGCGTTCCCCCACAGATACCGGCAATTGTCGCTCCACTTGAACGACTAGCATGAAGAAACTCTCGAATATCCGGTGCGTCTGCACGCTCCCAGACCATTCCTCCAATGACGACAACAACGTCCGGTTTCCAGTCCAGACATTGTTGCAAGCTGCTATCGACAGTTACAGCCAATCCACCCTGCGAGAGGAACTGCCCCGTAGCAGAAGCGAAAAACCTGACGTCGATCCCGTAAAACGGAGACGCAGTTCCAGCAATGAAAGCATATTCCCAGTCCGCAAAACCGGGTGTCAGTATCAATCCCACGCGTGCCATCAGTCAGAATCCTCCATGAATGCCAATAACATATGGCGACAACACACATACATCAAGGGCTGCTATGGGTCGATAGCAGTCGCCCACGGAAGGCGCGTAATGGTCCTAGGACGCTATTAAAATTCCTACACAAACCTCGGAATGCGTCACCTTCCCCGCCGTTCTGATGAAGCTTATAGTCCGCCCCGTCGCCCAAAATGGTGATTCAGGTTTGGCGACCTGATCGATCGGATGCAAAAGCACTGTGCTTTAATGCAGTCGCTTTTGCATGCCCGCAAAGCTGTCTTTATGGCAGCTGTGCGCGGGAGACCTTCGGGTCTGCCGGTATCCCGATCCCGGTTCGCCAACCTGCGTACAGCTGCCACCCATTCGTTTGGCGACGATTGAGGGGCAGTCAAACTTTGCCTTGATCGGAGTTTCACCTATGGAAAGATACATGCCCCTCACCGGAATCGACCTGGTCCCGGCCTCCCTGCTCATCGACACCGAAGCCCCACTCGACGTACTGCAAGCTGCAGCTGATTACCGCATTCGCGCAGTTACACAGGTGCTGGAGAACATCGCCTTTCGCGCCGAGATTGGTTGCGACACGGTGGTATTGTCGGACTTCTCCAAATTGCTTGCCATTCCGTTACGCGATGGGTGTGATCTGATGGATGTGATTGGTCGACGACTCCGGGCGCAGGCGAAGGAGTGAATGGAAACGGGCGCCGAGGGCGCCCGTTTTTTTGTCTCTGAATCTGACCACCCGTGTTGCCCAACCGCTGGTTATTTCTTCCTGCAAACTTCAACGTCGTCCTGAGCCCTTAACGCCGTGTCGATTCCTAATCTGTATCTGCAGTAGTCGATAATCCACTTCCGCTCCTCCTCCGTAAGGCGCTCTACTCTTCTGATCTCTCCATCATTGGCGTGGATGTTGTAGAACTTCATCCGAACAGTCGGGTGTTTCTTGATAAACAGGATGGTCTCGATGTCACCATCTTCAAGCGCTTCGTAGTACCCGATGTAGAGAACGGCAAGCACTAAAAGCACCGCTGCAATCAAAAAGGCTCGGACCGCAAACGGTGAGCAAACTGCCGTTATTGCCGGTGCTCGTACGCCCGTCGCCCCGACAGAGCCTCCCATAGCATAACGAGCCCTACTACGACGGTTAAAATGAAAAACATGACTTTTTGCAGCAGATACAAAACGAAGCGCTCTGGTTGTTCGTCGAATACAAGGTGTTCGTTAATCGTGTTTCGACGAGGCCCTGTCAATGCGTCTAATTGCCAAGTGGTCAGAGCGTCATATAGTTCCAGAGCCAACACCAAAGCAACGAGTAGGAGTAACAGTGCACCGATGAAACGGTAAATGCGGGTGCGATATCCTGGGATCACAGAAGCTCCATCTTTCTAATCAGCTGATAACGTGGCGGCGGTTCATAGTGGTACCTGAGGGCGGCCATACGACAGGCCAGATATTCCTCGGGGCAAAAAACAATCAAGAAGTAGACGTGACGCTGCTCGCGAGACGCCAAAGAAGGCAGTCTATTCAACCGTGAACTGGTCCAGCAACAGCATAGTCCCCATGACTAGCACTACCCATCCCGCCGCACAGGTCGACTCAGCTGCCGGGGCTTGCTCGCGATGGTCTTGAACGTAGCCGCGGGGTTCCTGGAGTAACGCGGGGTTCTTTGGTCCATCGCGAGCAAGCTCGCTCCTACAGTTTGTGCAGCCGCCTGATATGGCTGCGAATGCGCACCCGTTTTTCGGCAGTTGCGATCTACACGTCAACACGGCAAAGGATCCATTTGTGAGCCAGTCGGCCGAAGCGACTTCCACAAAAAATATGTGAAATAAAATGTGAAGATAATTTTCGCTAAAGCTCCAAGAAAACCTCTACAGCCCAATAAATTAGCGCTTGTTCATCAAGTCAGTATGTGAAATAAAATGTGAAGACTTTGATACGGTAAAAACCGCTATGTCCCTGATCACATCAAAAACCTGGCTTGACCCCATTCTCCCTGACACGTTGCCTCCATCGATCATTGCGCTCGCGGACGCGCTGCCCAGAAAGACGCAATTTCTAGCGGGCCGCTTGCCGTCCGAAACCGCTGCACGCCTCGGCCGTCTCCTGCAAATCACCAATACGTACTATTCGAACCTGATCGAAGGGCAATACACCGAGCCTGCCGAGATGCAGAGAGCGCAAGCGGCGCCGGTAAAAGACCGCAAGCAGCTCAAAAACCTCGCGGTTGAACAGATGGCGGTGCAAGCGTTGCTCGAACGGGCGTTGCGCCAGCGTGCGCCGTTCGACTGGGGTGACATGTTTGCGCCCGAGCTTGTGAGCACGACACACAAACGGCTTTTTCGCGGGGCCAGTGACACGGAGCGCACGTTGTCAGATGGCTCGGTCATGCAGCCCGGCATCCTGCGATCGATCACAGGTCAGAACGTTGTCGTTGGCAATCATGATGCTCCGGACGCTCGCGCTGTAGACGGAATGTTGCAGCACCTTCAGGCCGGATTCGGGCGGCAGACAGATTCCCGTCGCCAGCTGATTGCTGCGCTTGCCTACCACCATCGCCTTGCCTGGATTCATCCCTTCGCGGACGGGAATGGTCGCGTTGCTCGGTTGGTCACTCACCTTCAATTGGTGAGCCTGGGAATGAAACCAACTCTGTGGTCGCTGTCTCGAGGCCTTGCAAGGCAACACCAGAATTACTACGCAGCCCTGACCATGGCCGACCGCCCAAGAGAGGGTGATCTGGACGGACGAGGTCAGTTGTCTCAGCGACGCTATTTCGAGTTCATCGAGTTCATGCTGCAGGTTTGTCACGATCAGGTCGATTACATGACCGCAGCGGTAGACCCGTCCCAAATTCGCGAGCGTGTCATACGCGCGTTTCACAACAACGAGAAACTTCTACAACAAGGTATTCGCCCGGAAAGCGCGCCGGCAATGATTGCGCTGATCACTCAAGGAAGCTTGCCGCGCAACGAATTCAAGACCTTCACCGGCCTTACCCCACGCCCGGCAATCGATGAGCTGTCGCGGCTGATCAAAGTTGGCTTGGTGGAAAGCCAAACGCCCAAATCCCGAATTGTCACACCCGGTCTGCCTGCCTGGTTTGCCCAGGATATATTTCCGGATTTGCATCGGCGGTTTCAGTAGTTGTACAAGGGAAAAACGCTTTCCAGTTTTGGAGACTTGGAGCATGGGTCCAATGACCGAACAATTGATCGACGTTTTGGATCAACTCGCCACCGTGCTTGAAAGCGATGGTGATACCCACTGGAGCCAGTGGATTCGCAAGGCCAGAGCACACGTGATGAACTCTGATTACTACGGCATTGAATACTTACTGTCAGGTTACGGTGGAGCGGGTTCATTCAGTGACCTGATACTTGGTCAGAGCAGCATCAACGGCGCTTTTGCCTGGAAGCCCGGGCATGTTGAGTTGAACAATACGTTTTATGCCTTACGCGATGAGGCCGCAGCGCTCGCGGGGACAATAAAGCGTTCACAGGGCTGATTAATCGACAACAATTCTGTCCTTGCCGTCAGGTAGCAATCGGCCAAAACGAGTCGGTGAGGCCGGGCCACAAATGCGAACGTATGGCGAACGCTTCCGCCCATCTCCTTTCCTTTTTACGTCTCGCCAGATCGGTTCTCACCGTCAAACCGCACCCGCGCAGCCCGAAAACCCTCCGCATTTTCCAACAACCAAGTCCACAACGGTACCATCCGCGCCAAAAAACTACGCCCCAGCGGCGTCAACTCATAATCAACCCTCGGCGGCACTTCGCCGTAATCAAAACGCACAATCAATCCATCACGTTCAAGCTGCCGCAGACTACGGGTGAGCATGCGTTGCGTAACACCCTGCAAGCGCCGGCCGATTTCGGCGTGGCGCAATTTTCCCGCGCTCCCCAGAGTATGGACGATGCCCAGCGACCAGCGATTGCCCGCATGGATCAGCACTTCGCGCTTGAGTCCGTCGTCCTCGGCGCTGAGCGCATCGCACGCGGCTTGCGACTGGCGGATCACGTCTTCTTCACTCATTTCGTCATGCAGTATCACGCGTGTGCCTTCTTCTGAACGTTCGCCAAGGGTGACAGGATAGAAAAACAATCTTTGCTGATCATTCATTGGGAGTTGTCGATGCACCCGCTCAATCCTGCAAAAACCGAAAATATTCTGGTGCTAGGTGCCGGTGAGCTTGGCATGGTCGTACTGCGCGAGTTGGCCGCTCGACCGGAGGCCCGCGTCACGGTGATGCTGCGACCGTCGGCCATCGATACCACGTCGGTGCACAAACGCCAAACGCTCGAAGAACTGGACACGTTGGGTATCGAGGTGCTGCCGGGCGATGTGGTGAACGACTCCATAGAGCAGCTTGCCGCGCGGTTTAGCGGTTTCGATACGCTGATCAGTTGCCTCGGCTTTGTCGCCGGTAGCGGGACGCAAGTCAAACTCGCCCGCGCAGCGTTGCAGTCGAACGTGAAACGTTATGTGCCGTGGCAGTTCGGTGTGGATTACGACGTGATCGGTCGGGGCAGCCCGCAAGATCTGTTTGACGAGCAACTGGATGTGCGCGACTTGCTGCGCGCTCAATCGCGGGTGCAATGGCTGATTATTTCTACCGGCATGTTCACCAGTTTCCTGTTCGAGCCGGCGTTCGGCGTGGTCGATCTGGCGCAGAACACCGTACGCGCCCTGGGCAGTTGGAACACTGCCGTGACGGTGACCACGCCGGAGGACATTGGCCGGCTGACCGCCGTTATCCTGTTCGATCCGGTGCTGATGAATCAGGTTGTCTACGTGACCGGTGACACCCTCACCTACGGGCAATTGGCCGACACCGTCGACCGCTTGCTGAGCCGCACCGTCGAGCGTGTCGAATGGACAGTGCCCACTCTCATGGCCGATCTGGCCGCTGCCCCCGATGATCCGACGCGCAAGTACCGGGCGGTGTTTGCCGAGGGCAAAGGTGTCGCTTGGGACAAAGCGCAGAGTTACAACGCCGAACGGCGAATCAAAACCACCACCGTTGCAGAGTGGATCGAGCAGCATTTGCTTTGATCGCGCTGCTTTTCTGGATACAGCGAAGGAGTAAATAAATACGGATTCTTGATGTGCGCAGTGTTGATGTAGGAGCGAGCAAGCTCGCTCCTACAGTTTGTTCATCTGTAATTGCGGTCTGTGACGTCGGTCGTTCCCGTCACTGACCAATAGGCTTCTGACTCCCAGCGAACGGCGATGGTGTGCCAGTGCTTGACGGATTTAAGTACGTTCGCAGCCTCAATATCGTTGGCGTCTAACGGTCGCCATCCGAGCCCTCGTCGAAATCCCCCCGCAAGCCGAACAGCTATTGGGTATTTGTTTAAGAGACTCGTCTGAGCGTCAGCGAGGGAAATCGAATTTGCGCCTCCCTCTGACGTTGGATTGGCTAACTGGACGGCGTCGTCTTCCCAGCCACAAAGGGGGCAGATATCGTACAAGCCGTACTCGCATTCCAAGGTTACGAAACCGCAGCAAGGGCATGGTAGATCACGCATACGACACCACCTCATTTAATGCTCTACCGGTACCGGTCAAGTGCCATTTTACTCAGGTCGGAGATTGTAAGAGCTACTTACCGACGGTCAAGGTCCGCTCTGGGGCCTGTTTCTTCCAAACGCTCGATATCGTCCTCGCCTAAGTAGCTGCCGGACTGTAAATCGATAACTTCGAGCGGGATGTTGCCGGGGTTGGACAGACGATGCACTGGTTTGCGGAACGGAATTGCCCGCGCAGGTGTCGTTAGTATTAGACGCCTTTGTGTCGAAATCCCGTTCAGATAAAGAGGTAGTTTTCATGAACAATATCATTTACATCGTTGGGGCCGTGGTGATCGTCCTGGTTATCCTGTCGTTTGTCGGCCTGGTTTAGCCTGCAAACAGAAACCCAATCCGGGGCGACGGTATGGCTCGATCTGAACGCTATCCGCTCGAGCGTAACGCCAAAGCCTGTATGCCCCCAAAGCATCCAGGCTTTTCGGCAAGTGAAGTTACTTCGACGCCTTACGAGGATCATCCTGGCTATCAACATACTCAAGGCCTAGCGGACCCGTTCCGTAAACTTGTGAAATGTACTCTCCTGATTTAGCCCAGTGAAAGTGTGGCGTATTGGCCGGAAGTATCACTACGCTGCCAGGACCATAAGCAACCAGCTTGGCCGGGTCGAAAACAGTACCGAAACCGATATAGAAAACACCGGACATGACGGTATAGATACGATCCTCAGGGTGTGTATGGGGCATTAATTTTGTGTCATTCGGAACTTTGACTCTGACAACGTAGGGTGCTGGCTTACTCGGGTCGCCGGCCAACACAGCCAGTTTCACTTCTTTCGGGAAAGCTGGAAAGCTGCGCCACTCAACGTCTTCACTATGTAAAGCACCGACCTTATCCAGTGGCAATGGTTGTGCCTGGACGAACGACATTGTGGCGCTGGTGAAAATAAGTGCAGCCAGACAAGCAGTTTTCATAATGTTCTTAATCATGAAAGGCACCCTGATTACGCAGTAAAAAAAATGATGTCGTCACCTGTGCCGCTAGTAAATTCGGTGGGCAATTCGAGGCGAGTCGCGTGCGGCTTACTGTATTTGTCACTGGTGGCAATGAGAATGGCGTTGTCGCGCATTACAGTTGATACGCAATGTAATCAATGCGCTGTCACGTTCCGGCTGCCGGGGCTGCACCCGGTCATCACACTCACCAGAGGTAGGCTGCTCGCCCTATCAATGCCGTCAATGGTCACCATCACGTCAATGAAGTTCTCTTAAAAAATCCGCGGCGTAACATCTGCTCCATACCAACCAACAACACCCCGGAGCACACGATCATGAAACGCCAAACCATTCTCAGCATCGCTTTCTCGGTTTTTGCAGTTAACGCTTTCGCCGCTACCTCGACTTACCCGGTTGTCGCTGAAGGCGGCTCGGATCGTCTGATTGAAAGTCGTGTGGCTGAAGGTGGCTCGGATCGTCTGATCGAGAATCGTGTTGCTGAAGGTGGCTCGGATCGCCTGATCGAGAATCGTGTGGCCGAAGGTGGTTCTGATCGCCTGATCGAAAACCGCGTTGCTGAAGGTGGCTCGGATCGTCTGATCGAAAACCGCGTTGCTGAAGGTGGTTCGGATCGCCTGATCGAGAACCGCGTTGCCGAAGGTGGCTCGGATCGTCTGATCGAAAACCGCGTTGCTGAAGGTGGTTCGGATCGCCTGATCGAGAACCGCGTTGCCGAAGGTGGCTCGGATCGTCTGATCGAAAACCGCGTTGCTGAAGGTGGCTCGGATCGTCTGATCGAAAGCCGTGTAGCTGAAGGTGGCTCGGATCGTCTGATCGAAAGCCGCGCTGTATAAACAAATCGCGTCACCGCAATACCCCAAAAGCCCGGCCTGATCAGCCGGGCTTTTTCGTGCGGGCGCAAAACACAGTCAGTCACACAGGTCTGCAACCCAAAAACCACCACACAAAACTCATGGCGAAAAATATCTTAGCTACTACCCTTAGCCTGAGGCATTGAGGCTACCTGCTTTCACCTTTCCGACATTGATCCAGTCGTTTCAAACCTGCCTGGCCACATGGAGGCCGCGCGATGAGCATTCCGTTGTTTTTCGCGATGTCAGCCGTACTGTTTCTGAGTAGCCCTGCCCTTCTTGCGCAGCCAGTGGAGGCGGCTGCAAGCGCTGCCGAGCCGGCGCCCGTCGCGGCGGCGGTCAAAGACGCGGTGTTTACCGAAGAGCAGTTGGATCAAATGTTGGCGCCCATTGCGCTTTACCCGGACCCGTTGCTGGCTCAGGTGCTGATGGCCACCACTTATCCTGGGGAAGTCACCGAGGCGGTGACCTGGTCCAAGGCGCACCCCGATGCCAAGGGTGATGATGCGGTCAAACAGGTGGCTAGCCAGCCGTGGGATCCGAGCGTGCAGGCGTTGGTGGCCTTTCCGCAGGTCCTTGCAACGCTGGGACAGGATCCCGTTTGGGTACAACGCCTGGGTGATGCATTCCTGGCGCAGCCCGACGATGTGATGGAGGGTGTGCAACGCTTGCGTCATCAGGCGCAAGCAGCCGGCAACCTGCAGAGCAACCAGTATCAGAACGTGACGGTTCAGGCCGCGGCGCCACCCGCACCCGCACCAGCCCCCTCAGCGCCAGCGCCGGCTCAGCTCCCTGCCAACAACACCACCATTATCATTGAGCCCTCCGATCCGCAGGTGGTGTACGTCCCTACCTACAACCCGACAACAACCTACGGCACTTGGGCCTACCCGGCTTCACCTCCTGTTTATTACCCTCCGCCGCCCGCCTATTACCCCGGTTCGGCATTGATGGCCGGCCTGGCGTTTGGGACCGGCGTCGCGATCGTCGCTTCCTTGTGGGGTGAATGTGACTGGGGCAATAACGATGTCGACATCGACATCGACCGCTACAACAACATCAACCGTAATAACCAGATCACCAATAACAATTGGCAGCACAACTCCATTCACCGCGATGGCGTGCCCTATCGCGACAACAGGAGCCGCCAACAGTACGGCCGCCAACTGGATGGTGCCAACCAGCGTGATGCCTATCGCGGGGACAATGCCCAGCGCGCCCAGGCCCGTGAAAAAGCACGAAGCTCGATGGACAGGCACGGTATCGAGCGACCTGCGACCAGTAACCGCGAAGCCCGTGATCGAGCGAGTGCCGCCCAGACTGCGGGCCTCAATCGCAAGCAAGCCGGTACAGACAGGCCGAAGGTGGCTGACAGGAGCCAAGGCGCAGACAGACCGAAGGCAGCTGACAGGGGCCAAGGCACAGCCCGAAACACTCGCGAGAGTCAGCAGCCCAGAAGACAGACCGCCGACGCCAATCAGCGTGCCCAGACGCGCCAAACGGCGCCACAACGGGCGCCACAACGACCCGCCGCCAGTCAGGGCGGCGCCCGCAATAACGCATTCGCCGGAGCGCGCGCACCGTCCCAAACCAGCGCGCAGGTCAATCGTGGACGGGCCAGTCAGGCATCCGCGCAACGTCCCAGTGCGGCGCGATCAGCTGGCCATCAGGTCAGTCGGCCATCCAGTCCGCCTGCGCGTCAAAGGGGGGGGGGCCGTCGTTGAAACACTATCCTCGAATGAATACGCTCATGGGCCTGCCCGCTCAGGCTTTGGTGATCGCTGCCGGCTTGGCATGGTCGTGCGTTGTCACGGCACAGCAGGTATTTCCCACGCCAGAAAAAGCCGCTCAAGCGTTCGTCGACGCTTTGGGCTCGGAACACGCCGATCAGGCACGCCTGACAGAGTTGCTGGGCGCTGAATGGCGCAGTTTCATCCCGCGCGAAGGCGTGGAACGCAGTGATGTGGATGCGTTCATCAAGCAATACCACGAGCAACATGCCATTGAAAAAGCCAGCGACCGCAAGGCGATCCTGTCGGTGGGCAGTGACCACTGGACATTGCCGATCCCCATGACAAAAGTGGAGAAAGGTTGGCGCTTTGACATTAAGGCCGGCAGCGCAGAAATCCGTGTCCGTCGTATTGGCCGCAACGAACTGGCTGCCTTGCAATCGGCGCTGACGTACCACGACGCCCAGATGGACTATGCGTCAGAGGACCGTGACGGTGACGGCGCCCTTGAGTATGCGCAGAAGTTTTTCAGCACCGCCGGCAAGCACGACGGGCTCTATTGGCAGGACGACGACAGCGGTCAGATCAGCCCGCTGGGCCCCTTGTTCGGCCAACGTATTGCCGACGAAGACTGGCACGGTTATCACTTTCGCATCCTTGAAGGCCAGGGCCCTTCGGCACCGGGTGGCGCCTACAGTTACCTTATCGGTGACAAGATGAGTCGCGGTTTTGCCCTGATCGCCTGGCCGACGAAATATAAAGACACCGGGGTGATGAGTTTCATGATCAGTCATGAAGGCCAAGTGTTCGAGAAAGACTTGGGACCTGACGGTTACAAGCTGGCGCAGTCGATGAAACGGTTTGATCCAGACGACAGTTGGAAGGAGGTGGAAGATCAGAAGCAGTAGTATTTATCCGCCCCGCCGGCCCGTTACCGGGTAGTACCTTTTAATCCTTGGGACCTTTAATGGCGCCCATAGAAAAACGGGACAGACGACAATTCTCATCTAATCGTAGCCTGTCCCTTTTTTGCTAAACCGAGCGCGGTGCTTCAACGGGAGGGGTGCCGTCGTGAAACATCGTTTTCAGTTGAGCACGCAGTTCCGGTGAGTCGGTGTGTTTGTGAACACTGACCGCATGCTGTGCGGCAGCCTCGAGCAGTTCGTTTTCAGAGTCTGCGCAGAGCGCGACCGAGCATTTGGTATCGCTTGGAAACTCGCGGCAGTCGATGTATTTACGCGCCATGATCTTCTCCTCTCGTGAACGATCACTCGACGTAGGTTGCATCGAGTGTGCTGACGTTTGAAGTATAGGCCCGCCAAAAGGCGCGACCCGAAGTTGAACGTCCGCAGCCCTGGCGTCAAAAAAACACGGTAGCGCTGTGCTATCAGCTTGGTTTACTTTGCCGCGACAACGCTGAATTTCTGGCGCTTGCCGTAAGAATCTCTGGGGAAAAGACAATGGACACACGCCTTAAGAACGTGGGACGAATCTTGGGCGTGACGGCGATGATGTCATCACTGAGCGGTTGCATCGTTGATCAACTGGACCCGTTTTACTATATGTACGGTGCTGCCGTGCAGGCTTCGGGAGGATACGACGACGTGCCTGCCGGTACGACGCAGGCTCCATTAGCGGCAGATCAAAACGTTAACATGCAGCGCCTCATCGACCGCGAGACGCCCGACCGCTATCGCTCGCGTAGCTGCGAGTACATTGAGATGTCCCTCATCGAAGCGGCGGGCTATATGACCAGCTCCAATGCGCTGGTCAAACAGCTTGCGGAGGCCCGTAAAGTCGCGGCCAGCCCGGCCTGGCAGGAGAAAGGCTGCAAAACGGCCAATTTCCCGGGGGGCAAAATCGGCATCGCCATGGAAACCGTCGACGCACAGAAAGCGTCGCTGTATTCCATGCCGACCAACGGCGTAGTGGTCTACAACGTTGGCGCCGGCAGCCCGGCGCAGCAGGGCGGAATACTGACTAATGATTTAATCGTGGCGGTCAATGAGCAGCCTGTCGCCGACTCCGTAGAGTTCCGTTTGCAGTTGGCCAAGGCGCCCATAGGCTCCACGGTCAACCTCAAGGTCTGGCGCTACCAGGCGTTTCAGACTCTGCCCGTGGTGGTCGGGCCCGGAGGTACGCCCGTATCGATGTTACCGGTGAGCACATCGGCGGCGCAAAACACTGCGCCCTCCTCCCACCTGCAAGGCATGAACCTCGGCGAGGTGAATTCTTCTTATGCCAAGGCTGCGGGCTTGCCGTCGGCACAGGGTGCCTGGGTGATCGACACGGTCAAAGGCAGCGCGGCGGACAAAGCCGGGATCAAGCCATTGGATGTCATTGTCGAAATCGGCGGCCAGGAAGTCGCCAGTGCCCAAGACGTCGCTGATATCTCATCGCGCATGCGCGTCGGCTACAAAGCGACCGTGAGCGTCTGGCGCAACCAGGCGAAACGCGACGTGAAAATGGTCCTGAAAACTGACTGAACCTTTGGGCGTTGCGTTTCGTCCAGGAGCGCTACAGCCCGATAAACTTGAATAACCACACCCCTCCCATCCCGACCGCCAGTGTCAGGACTGTATTGCGAGTCTGCCAGGCGACCCAGGCCGCGATAATGGCGGCGGGTATCTGCGGGTTGTTCAACACGAACTCAATCTGCCCGTTGGGGTACACCACCGCGGGCAGCACAAGGGCCGCCAGCACACTCGCCGGTACGTAAAGCAAGGCCCGACTCAGCAATGCTGGGATGCGCAGCCGGCCATACAGTTCGACAAAGGAAAGGCGCATGGCGAAGGTCCCCAGGCCGACCGCCAGGAACATCCCCCACAAGGCTAAATCATTCATGGAGTCTCCCTCTCCACGTCATGGACCCGCGCCTCGCTCAATGGACGCTTGCGAATCGTCTCGATCAACAATCCCGCCATGACCCCGCCGATGGAAGCGGTGACCAGCCCGAGGTTGTAGGGCATGTTGATCGCCAACACCGCGAGCATCCCACCGACCACAGCGGCACCCAGGCTCGCCGCGTTACGTATGCCGGGCACCAGAAGCGCCAGAAAGGAAAGCGGTATGGCAAAGCTCAACGACCAGGTTTCGGGAATGCTTGCGCCCAGGTAGACGCCCGCCAATACCGACAATTGCCAGGACAGCCACATGGCCACAGCGGTGCCTGCATAGTAGTGATGCGCGAATGCCCCCAGCTCGCCTGAAGAAAGCTTGAGACTGCACAGCGCGTAGGACTGGTCAGAAAGCATGTAGGACAAAGGCCACGTCCAGCGCTTGGGCAAGTGGTGCATGTAAGGCGCCAGTGACGCGCTGTACATGATGAAGCGCAAGTTGATGACCAGCGCAGTGACGACAATCGCCAGCGGCACAACCCCCGTATGCAGCAGTTGCAGTGCGACCATCTGCGCGGAACCCGAGTAGAACAGCAGCGTCATGCCCATGGTCGTGCCGGGCGACATGCCCATGTTGATCGCCATGACCCCCGTCAGCAGGCCGAAAGGAACGACACCGGGACTCAATGGAATGAGCGCCCGGACACCTTGCATGAACGCCTCCCTCGCTGTTCGATACGGCATTTCGACTCCTTGGTCTGATGTTCTCGCTGACGGTTCCATGGGCCGTGACACCAGCCATTCCGCTGCGCGATACAGGGTAAGCTGGGGCTATTACGCGCCACTTGGGCAGATCTTTGCCTGGCCCATGGTCCGCAGCCCATCGTGCGGTAGAGTGTGGACCCGGAGCCCGATGGGCAGAACCGACTTTTTTTTCGAGAAAACAGGTAGTTTTTGTTATGGCTAAAAGCTCCCAGCCTGATCAGGCCCTGCTCTCAATGCCGTCCTTCAAGGCCATGAGATCCTTCGTGGCCGCTGCCAAATATCGGAACTTCACCCGGGCCGCCGAGGCATTGTGTGTCACCCAGGCGGCTATCAGCCGTCAGATTCGCGAGCTGGAACTCTATTTGGGCACCGAGTTGTTCACGCGCACCGGGAGGGAAGTCAGGCTGACAGCCTCGGGCACAGCGCTCTTCGATGCTGCGCAGCTGTCACTGCTCAACATCTTTCAAGCAACCGAAAGAATCCGTCGGGAAAAAAGCGACAAGCGCACCCTGACGCTTTGCTGCTCGCCCGCCCTGTCGGCGCTTTGGCTATCCCACAGGCTCAAAGACTTCTTCAGCGCCAATCCCGATGTCGATCTGAATGTCATCACCACCCAGCATTTTCTGGTGATGGAGCCCGGAATCATTCCGGACATTTTCATCACCCAGACCAGTGATCTGCGCCCCGGCTATCTGCGAGTCCCCTTGTTTCACGAAGTCGTCTATCCCGTGTGCACGCCTGGTTATCTAGAAGCGCATCCAGAACTGAGGACTTTGGAGGGCATGCGCAACAGCGTCCTGCTGGACCTCAACCCTTATGGCCGTTCCCAGTTGACGGAACAGGTCGACTGGAATGTGTGGTTCGCTTTCCAGTCCCATGACCTGAAGATCCCGGCCTCGGAAAATCCGCACTATTTCAGCAGCAATGACTACAGCCTTCTGGTGCAAATGGCGCTGGACAATCAAGGTGTCGCCCTGGGCTGGGATCATCTGGTGAGGCATCTGGTACAGCAAGGGCGCCTGGTTCGGCCGGTGACGGAAGAGCTGACGCTCAGGGAGGCGGTTCAGTATTTGATGATTAATGAGAAGAAGGCAGATGATCCAGCGTGCGGGCGTTTGAAGGACTGGCTGGTTGCTCAGTTCAAGTGAGTGATTTGCGAAGATGGCAGCTGAATAGCCGCCCCTGAAAAACACCAGACGATGAAAAGCCCGCTGAACGCTTCAGCCACCAGCGTCCATGTGGGAGACGTTCGATGATTTCTTCTCGGGAACGGTAAAACTCACTGTCGTACCGGTGAGGATCTTGTGGGTCGGATCGGCCACTTCCAGAAGAACCTTGTGAGCACCGGGCGTCAGTCCAACCAGGATAATCGGGCCGTCGCTGGTATGCGCCCACGTACCTTTCCAGTCATCGACCGTCACGTGGAGGTGGCTGAGACGAGGTGAAACTTCACCCGCTGCCTTGCCAAATACCGGCATGATCCTGGCGTGCTCTGTTCGATACTGGATGATGACAACACCGCGGGCCAGCGGCTCGGCAAGCGGTGGATAGGCAATGAGTTTTGGCAGCGCCTCGGACTCCAGTGGGAGTATTGCCGGTGGGTGATCGGTATCCGCTTCTCCTTCACCGAATGCGGCCATGCAAAAAAAGCCGCCCAAGACCAGGACACACAGTTTTCTGAGCGCGACGGACATGGCGTTTTACTCCCGCATGATGTTACTCAAGGCTAGTCCATTGCAGAGAATGCATTGCAGGGCTGACGGGGCGTCTTTTGCCGCTCACTTCAAGTAGGCAAATACCGCGCAACCCTCTCATCCAATAGCCTGATCAGCGCCGGATCCATGTACTGATAAACATCCGGTATGTCCAAACAAACGACGCGTTTGTCCGCCAGTTCCGAACCAAATCGAGCCATCAGTTTGTTGCGATGAATGGGCTCCATGACAACGATCAGTTCAGCCCACTGCAACAGCTCCAGGCTGACCGGAACATACGCATCGTTACTGATGCCCGCCGACGCGGTTTTCACGCCGGGCCAGTCAGCAAAATGTCGTTCGGCCGTGGGGCTGCGCAGGCGGTTCTGGCTGCAGATGAAAAGTACGTTCAACATCGTATGACTCCCGACAGTTAACGCGCCTGGGACTCAGGCGAATTACCGGGTCACGGCCGCACTCCGGGTGCCCGCGAACGCACTCGTGCCAAGCCAGCGCCACAGGCTTTTCGCGTCTTGTACGGCGCCATCCACACGCAGCTCTCGCGACTGAAGAACGTCCCCCGGCGTGCGGTCGCCCGTCCACACCTCGGTCAATGCGCGCACGCTGGAGTCCACGACGAGGGTCAGTTCGCGGCCAGGGTCGTCGCGGCACAGGTCGGCTACACCCTCTTCAACCACGAGCCACCACGCTTGTTCGCCTGGCCGTGCGTCGCGGAACGTGAAGTGGATGACCACCGGTCGAGGCGGGAATGTTTCGATGCGCACGAACCGACGCACGTCCCACATCAGCAAGCCCGCGTCGAGTTCATCATCACGCAGGCGGCTGCCGATCCAGCGCGCGCCCCAATGCCCCAGCGCCATGATGATGGGGCGCAACTCCTTGCCCGCCTCGGTCAGGCTGTACTCCCAGACTTTGCCCGTGGCCGTGCGGTGCACGACGCCGATTTCTTCCAAATGGCGCAGCCGCTGTGTCAGCAGGTTGGTGGACATCCGGGGGACGCCACGGTGCAGTTCGTTGAAGCGCTTGCTGCCGCACAACAGTTCGCGCACGACCAAAGGTGTCCAGCGCTCGCACAGTGCTTCGGCACCGCGTGCGACCGTGCAGAACTGACCGTAGCTTTCGTCCATTGCCTGGGCTCCGCAATTACAACGCTTCAGATTCTGAACTAGCCCCGCCGCTTCGCCACGCGCAAGCTCAAGCCTTCGAAGCCAAGTACCAAAGGTGAACGCCATGACCAAGGTTGCCATTATTCAGCGCCCGCCCGTGCTGCTCGATCGCGGCGCGACAATCGCCCGGGCCGTGCAATCGGTCGCCGAAGCTGCGGCGGCGGAAGCTTCGCTGATCGTTTTGCCCGAATCGTTCATTCCAGGTTATCCGTCGTGGATCTGGCGGCTGGCGGCGGGAAAGGACGGGGCTGTCATGGGCCAGTTGCACACGCAACTGCTGGCCAACGCCGTTGATATTACGAACGGTGACCTGAGCCCTTTGTGCGAGGCCGCGAGGGCTCACGCCGTGACGATCGTGTGCGGCATCAATGAATGCGACCGGTGCAATGGCGGCGGCACGCTCTATAACAGCGTAGTCGTTATCGGCGCGAACGGCGCAGTGCTCAACCGACACCGCAAGCTGATGCCAACGAATCCCGAGCGCATGGTGCATGGCTTCGGTGATGCCTGCGGCCTGCGTACGGTCGAAACACCGGTCGGTCGCGTGGGGGCGCTCATCTGCTGGGAAAACTACATGCCGCTGGCACGCTATTCACTCTATGCTCAAGGAGTGGAAATCTACGTCGCCCCCACGTACGACACGGGCGATGGCTGGATCAGCACGATGCGTCACATTGCACTCGAAGGACGCTGTTGGGTGCTCGGCAGTGGCACCGCACTGCGCGGCAGCGACATCCCCGAAGACTTTCCGGCGCGTGCGCAACTGTTTCCCGATCCGCAGGAATGGATCAACGACGGCGACTCGGTGGTGGTCAATCCGCAAGGCCGGATCGTCGCCGGTCCATTGCACCGGGAGGCCGGCATTTTGTATGCGGACATCGACGTCGCACAGGTGGCGCCAGCGCGGCGAGCGCTCGACGTCACCGGGCATTACGCGCGCCCTGACATTTTCGAATTGCAGGTGCGGCGCACACCGGCGACTGCGGTGCGCTATATCGACGGGTGAAGGCAAACCATTGATGGGAGTTATGCAATGAACAGTGAACGGTCTTACAAGGGCAGTTGTTTTTGCGGCGCAGTCGAGCTCACGGTCAGTGGCGAGCCGGTCGGGATGGGTTATTGCCATTGCGAATCGTGTCGGCATTGGTCAGCAGGACCGGTCAACGCCTTCACGCTGTGGAAACCCGAGGCGGTGCAGGTGACTCGCGGGGCTGACAACATCGGCACCTACAACAAGACACCGCAGAGTTACCGCAAGTGGTGCAAGACGTGTGGCGGGCATCTCTTCACTGAACACCCGGGCATGGGGCTCGTCGACGTGTATGCCGCGATCATTCCGGATCTCGCGTACTCGCCAGGCGTTCACGTGCACTATCAGGAGAGCGTGCTGCGCATCAAGGATGGGTTGCCCAAACTGAAGGATGTTCCCAACGAACTGGGAGGATCGGGTATCAGCGTGGACGAATAGCGCTGACACCGGAGTAAAAAAAACGGGCGCCTTGTCGGGCGCCCGTCTTGTTCAGGGTTGCGTGCTGCGAGTGACGCTGATCAGTGCGATTTCTTTGAAATCGACGTCCCGGCTTTGCTCAACCCTTTCGCGTTGTGATCCCCGGGTGTCGAGGCCGAGATTGCGGAGGCTTTGGCCACGCCGCGAGTGTCTTTGGAATGGGCGATGCCAGACGTCGTTGTGCCATGACCGCGCTCACCATTGCGGTCACTGCCGTAGTGGTTTCCGCTTTCGCCACGGTCGCGAACAGCCCTTCCGGCATGATCGCTGCTCAGTCCATTGCCATGGCCGTTGCTGTTGGCGTTGCCGTGATCGGAACCGCCGTGACCGCCACCTGTACCGCCGCCGTGGCCACCGCCATTACCGCCGCCATTACCACCACCGTTTCCGCCGCCGTTGCCGCCGCCGTTACCACCACCACCGCCATTACCGCCTCCGTTGCCGTCCTTCGCATAGGCGGAGTTCATGACAGAGAGGTCAGCAGGGAGTAATGGGGCGGCTGCAAGCATGAGGGCGCATGACATGACAGCAACGAAACTCTTGTTTTTTAAAAGCATGATTGCTTCCGTAAGGTGGTTGATATCGCATGCATTAGGACGCAATTGTCCGGCGACAGTTCAACTCCTGCGACGGACGGAGTGCGGTGCGCTCACCACCTGGTAAAAGCACCGCAACCGCAGGGTTCAAATATCAGTCAAAGGCCCCGTTGAGGACTTCATAGATGATCCCGGTTGCCAGTGCGACCAGTATCAAATCGGTGCCTGCTTGCTGCCATTCGTATCCATCATAATGCGGCAGCCTGCCAATCAGGCGTCCATCCAGCTTTTTCGCAATGCCGGGTGGAAGCGGCTTTCCTCGAGCGAGGTTTTTCTGAATTCCGGGTGGCAACGCAGGGCCGGGACTCCAGTAGTCCCTGTATTCGCCAACGATCCCGAGAATGCTTCCCTGATTGATACTGGGGCCATGACTCCAATCGCCGCCTCCGGCGTTTTTGCCTTTGCCGCCTTGATTGCCATGGACTTGATTGTTTTGCGGTTTTCCCTGGCCCTTTCCATTACCAGGATCAGCCAATGCGGTCGCTGAGCCGCAAACCAGCGCAAGGCATGTAATCGCGGCAACCAATGAGCGTGATCTGTGCATGAGTCGTTCCCTCAGAGTGGCGGGTTGTCTCTCTGAAATTTAGACGCTATTGACGATGTGAGTTCCAGTTCCGCTTATTTATGGCCCCACCCGATGCATCTGCGCCTTGTCAGCAGCCCGTTTTGTCTGCGCTTGTGTGCTGCGGATTTTGGTAACTCGTAGCACACTAGCCAAGTGTCAATGCAGAGCGCCAAGTAGCCAGGCGTTTTCAGGAGGTGAACAATGAGCAAACAACCTCAACCCCGCAGCCGCTCCAACCCTCAGCCCAGATCCCGCCCGGTGGTGCCCAACCTGCCCAGCAAAAGCGGCAACAAATCCGGGGGCTTGCGTGGCAACTACCCGTCGAAGAAGTCGTAGTGAAAAGCGATCAACAGCGAACATAACCCCCAGCTGATGGCATCGGTCCGGCCACAGCAAATCGAGAGTCACTTCGTCTGATTCGACGGATACAGACCGGCAAGCCGCGCTATCACAACACCCACATAAAAGACGCCTGAAAATTCTTCGACCATCACAAGTGAGCGGGCATGGTTGGTCAACGGCAGAACATCACCGTAACCGGTGGTTGTGAGCGTCGTGAGGCTGAAATAGATCAGTTTGAAGAACGTGCCGGGCTGTCCAAAGTCGAGGTGGCTTGGGCCGAATGAGCCAGCGCTGGAGATCTCGAGCAAGGCATAGACGAAGGACCAGACGAAGGCCAGCAGGATGTAACCCGCAAGCGCGCCATGCAGCTTGTCGGCCGTAATCGGCCCGCGCTGGAGAATATAGCGAAGCACTCCGATGAACGAGACTGCAAGAGATGTCGCATAAGCTATCCCGGCAAGATTAAGAATCGCGATACTGCCAACCCACAACGCCGTCCATTGCAGGCCAACCCCAAGCAACGCCAGGCCCAGTTTTAAGATGAACCCCCACCGAGTCTGCCGGGTGGCGAAAGCGCCCACGAGCAGCACGGTTGAAAACAGAATGCCGAGCAACGTGCGGGCAAATATGCCCTCCTCAAGAAAGGGAAACAGGAGGATCAATCCAAGTAAGAGCAGCAACAGATAGGTGCAGGGCCCTCGCCCTATGACCATCTGACCTAGATCCTCATCGGATTCGGTTTTATTTTGCGGATCTGTCATAGCGGTTTCCCATAGACCGAAACAACGTTCGATACCTGGCGCTACAGGTTTGAAATCGGGCCTGGTTTTAGAAGTGACGGCAGTGGAATTCTAGTCGCGAATGCATGTAAGAGGATTCAGCCGGACAACTATCGGTCGATTTCTACCCTGATCGACTGACAGCAATCGGCCAAAAGTTAGCGTTCAGTCTTCTGACTAAAGACCGAGAACAGCGTTAATGATGAAAGTCGTGCGCGACGGTTCGAATGTGGGCTTTAATGTCCGTGCTTACAGGCAACCCCATGAGCTTCGACTCCGTACGGAGATAGATGCGCCTGACGGCGGGTTCCGGTTGCCATGTACTTGTCCATTCAAGGAAGAAACGACATTGAAAATAGCTTTTAGCTCCCTGTTATTGACCTGCCTGACGACTATCGCGCTCGCCGCCGAGAACCCTGTCGGCTTCCGTTCTTCCACACTGGCGGACGCGCACAATGACCGCACACTGGAAATGGTCGTCTGGTACCCCAGTGCAACGACCGCCGCCACGCAATTGATTGGCGATGATGTGGTGTTCGTCGGGGCTTCTGCCGTTCGTGACGCACCGCCCGCTGCTGGCAAGCATCCATTATTGGTGCTCTCCCACGGGTACAGAGGAAACTGGAGCAACCAGATCTGGCTTGCCAGCGCTCTGGCTCACAGGGGTTACATCGTCGCTGCAATCAATCACCCTGGCTCCACCACTCATGACCGTAGCCCAAAAGCAGCAGCGCAGTTATGGCAGCGGCCCGTTGATGTGAGCCGAGCCATTGATGGGGTCACGGCTCAACCGGAAAAATTCGGCCTGGTCGCCAATGACCGAATTGCAGTAGTGGGCCATTCACTCGGCGGCTGGACCGCCCTGGAGATCGCCGGTGCCCGTTTCGATCCAGACCGCTTCGCCCATGACTGCAAGGCCCACCCGCAGTTAGCAAGTTGCAACGTCTACGGAAAGATGAATCCCGCCAGCACCCCAGAATCAAAGACCGCGTTGGCCGCCGATTTGCGCGATGAACGCGTCACGGCTGTGGTCACATTGGACCTGGGCCTTTCACGGGGCATGACCGATGAAAGCCTGGCCGCGCTGCCGGTACCAACGCTGGTGATCGCTGCCGGCGTACCGTCGCACGATCTTCCCGCTGAGCTGGAGTCTGCAAACCTGGCCAAACGCCTGCCTCCGGCGTCAAGCCGTTACGTCGAAATCAGCGATGCAAGCCATTTCAGCTTCTTGTCAATGTGCAAACCTGGTGCAGAAGCGATGCTCGAAGAAGAAGTGCCAGGCGATGGCATCATTTGCCGGGATGGTGATGGTAATGGCGCTCGCTCAAGGGATTTGATCCAACAGCAGGTTACTTCGCTGATCACCGAGTTTCTGCCGCCGTCACCTCGCAACGAATGAAGACGAGGTTATTAACTGCCAGGTCAAAAGGGGACGGATTTATTTTCAGAAATAATCCGCCCCTTTCTCTTATCCAACCTTACCGTTACGGAGCATTAACGATATGTCCAACATCGTCGCATGGACCCTGTTCGCCTTGGGCGTCCTCCATATTCCGTTAGGTATTTTCAAGTTCAAAACAGCATTCGCCGCCGCTGTAGACGCGGGCTTCATTGACCAGTTCAGAGCGCACGAAGATCGGCGTACCGCCCTTTGGTTTACCCTGCTGGGTCCGCTTTTTATGCTCGCAGGGCATACAGCGATTCACGCCGTAGCCGTTGGGGATCTCGCGTTACTTAAAATGGTCGGCATCTATGTGCTGATGATCTCGATCATTTGCGTCATTGCTGTTCCAAAATCGGGGTTTTGGGCAACGCTGCTGGTTTCTCCGCTGCTCATCGCGGCAGGGTATGGCTTGTACGCCTGACTAAAGCTCCCCCCGCAATATCCCCCCCACGATGAGAAAAATCCCCCATAAACGGGCTGTATTACCCGATTCCTGTGTCAACTTTCATTGGCCTGGGAATCAAGTTGCGCCGCCAGCCGGGAATGATTGGCTGTTCAGTTTTCTGGCATAGAGAATGCTGTGCGTTCACTAGCGTATTAATTGAAAGTTTGAAGTTGTTATCACGGGATAACAGATTTCCACCTGTGCTGCACAACCCTTCTGAGGAGTTACCTTCATGCGAAGTGAGCCGCTAGTCCGCACGTTGGCACTCATGCTTCTCATCTTTGCCATAGGGGCATTCTGGAGTCTGTTCACCTGGTTCAGCAGTTAAGCGTTGTTTGTGTTGCGGATCGGGTGAAGTCCCGGTTGAAGCCGGGAATCCCCCCGATAGCAGAAGCAGCAAGCGAAACCAACAGGCTGCTCACGTTGCAGCTTGCTGAAAGGTTCAAGCCTCGTTCCCCACTCCCCTTTCCCATTCCCAGGTCATTTGTTGATCGAGTGTTTCCCACTGTCTGACAGACCGCCCTGCCAGGTTGGTTCACGCGTTGCCAGTTGAACAAACGGCCAGGCGCCTCTCATAAAAAAAGGGAGGGCATCGCTGCCCTCCCTTCCGCTTTCCACGCTTTTTTTCAAGCGTGCTGATCAGTACCTCAAGTGGTGAGAATGAAGTCCGTGGCAGTGACGGTTGTCGCATCGGCCACACCGACCAGGCGGATGGAGTCAGCACCAGCGAAGCTGACCAGGGTATCCGCACCGACATCGGCGATGGTGACGCTGCCGGCAAAGGTCGCAGCCGTGATGTTCATCGCGGAGATATCGAGGCGGTCCTGCCCTCCTGCCGCGTTGGCATCGAAGCCAATGATCTGATCGACCCCGAAGCCCGCTGAGAACATGAAGATATCGTTGCCATTGCTGGCAACCATCATGTCGTTGCCGGCACCGCCCGTGACTGTATCGTTGCCTGTACCGCCATCGATAAAGTCATTGCCGATACCACCCAGCAAGGTGTCGTTAGCATCTCCACCGAGCAGCGTGTCATTGCCATCGCCGCCCTGGAGCAGATCGGTGCCGGTACCGCCATCCAGGCTGTCATCACCCAGCCCGCCGAGCAGCGTGTCGCTGCCTGCCCCGCCATTCAATGTATCCGCCCCGTCACCTCCGTCGAGGCTGTCATCGCCATTGCCGCCGTTCAGGGTATCGGTGCCAATGCCACCCACCAGTTGGTCGTTACCCGCGTCGCCGTTGAGTGTGTCGTTGCCACTGTTGCCGGTGAGGATGTCGTTGCCGCCGCCACCATTGAGGGTGTCGTTACCCGCCCCGGCGGTGATGACGTTGTTCAACCCGTTGCCGCTGCCGGCGAAGTTGCCGACTCCGGTGTAGGTTAGGTTCTCGACATTACCGCTCAGCGTGTAGCTGGCCAACGAAGTCTGCACGGTGTCCGTACCGCCACCCGCCACCTCGACCACCACGTCTGTGGCTGCATCGACGATGTAGGTATCGTTGCCCGCGCCCCCGACCATCCGGTCTGCACCCGCACCGCCATCGAGGAGGTCGTTACCCACCCCGCCGGTGATGGTGTTGGCCAGTGCGTTACCGGTACCTGTGAAGTTACCGGCACCGGTATAGGTCAGGTTCTCGACGTTGGCATCGAGCAGGTAGCTCGCGAAGGCGGTTTGCACCAGATCGGTACCGCCACCCACCGCCTCGGTGATAAGGTCACCGACGTTGTCGACCACATAGGTGTCGTTGCCGGCACCGCCGTTCATGGCATCCGCGCCAAGCCCGCCGTTGAGGGTGTCGTTACCGTCCTCGCCATTGAGGATGTCGTTGTCGTCTCCACCGTTGAGGATGTCGTTGCCATTGCCGCCAAACAACTGGTCGGTACCGGCCAGGCCATTCAGCGTATCGCTCCCGCCCAGGCCAAGCAGCACATCGTTACCGGCGCCGCCGGTGAGGGTGTTCGCCTGTGCGTTACCTTGCAGCACTACGCCACTGAGCACCGCAACCGCTGCGGTTGCCGCGGAAGTCAACGTCTCCAGCGTGCCGAAGCCGTCGGTGTAGCGCACGATCACCCGTATTTGCAGGTTGCCCTGCGCCACACCCGGGGTGAAGGTCGAGGCCGTCGCGCCGTTTATGTTGGAGAAGGAAGCACCGATACCTTGCTGCCATTGGTAGCTGAAGGTGCCCAGCCCGTCCACATCGGCAATCCCGGCAGTCAGCGCCGTCAGCACTTGCCCTTGATCCGGTGTCGTATCGCTGATCAGCAACGCGCCTGTCGGTGCATCGTTGACGTTGTCCACCGGCCCCAGGATGTTGGACGCAACGCTTTCGGCCACACCGAAGTTATCGACGTAACCGATCATCACGCGCACTTCCTGGCCGACCTGAGCCTGGCCAAGCGAGAACGTGCTACCGGTAGCGCCAGCGATGTTGACGAAGCCAAGCCCGTCGTTCGCCTGCCACTGGTAGGTGAACTGCGGATTGGTCAGGCCATCGGCGTCGACGATGGTCGACGTGTCGGCGGTCAACAGCTGGTTCTGCACGGCAAGCCCGGTAACGGTCGCCCCTTCGGTCGGTTCACTGTTGCCGGACGATTCGACGATCTCCAGCGTGCCCTGGGCATCCTGGTACACCGCCCGGACGCGGATGTTCAGACCCGCCTCATCGGGGCCCACCAGGAAGGTGGAGCCAGTCGCCCGCGTTGCCTCGCCAGCGGCGACAAAGGTGATGTCTTCATAGACGCCCGTACCGGGAATGGTTTCGACCTGCCAGTAGTAAGCCACCCCACCGGTTATCGCGCCGGTCGGATTGGCCGCACTCTGGTTGTCCGCGTCGTGTACCCCCGCACCGCTGACGCGCAACAACTGGCCGGCGACTGGCGTATCTTCACGCACACCGGTAGTCGCATCGAGGATTGCCAGGTGACCCGATGGGTCGCTGTTTTGCACGGTGCCGACTCCGGACGGTATCGCAACGTCAGCGAACTGCAGACGCTCGATGCCCGTCAGGCGATCGACGCCATCACGCCCAAGCACCGAGTCGGTCACGATGACAGTGTCGCCATCGATCTCGATGCCGTATTCCCCCAAAGTACCGGAGAACAACGCCGTATCGAAGCTGTCAGTGCCGGTCAGAATCTCCCGCACGATGACCAGTTGGCCAGGGTTGTACGTGCCGTTCAGCATAAACGGCACCAGTGGCTCCATGCTGTCGAACGTGGCGATTTCATCGCCAGTGCCGTCAGCGTTCGCCCGTACGCTGATGCGTACGTTCAGCCACTTGTCACCATCAATGATGTCGTCACCGCCGCGACCTTCGATCAGGTCGCTGCCGCTACCGCCGAGGATGATGTTGCCGCCATCGAAGAACGTCGCTCCGGCTGGCAGCAGATCCGCCAGGCCGTTGATCAGGTCGATGTTGGTCAGCACACTGCCGGTTGCACCCGCAGTAGGCAGCGATGTGGCGTCTTCGTTATCACCGCGCAGGAAGTCACCGTGCGACGAACCCGACAGACCTTCCATGATGTCGAAACGCACCAGCGCCGAAGCACCTGAACCCGGTACTGGCGGAACATCGAAGAAACGGTCCGTGAAATCGATGGTCACGCCCTGTGCGAGCCCCTTGAAGGTTGCCCAGTCAAAGCCGGAGCCGCCGATATAGCGATCACCGAAGCCGAGACTGCCGACCATGATGTCATCGCCGCCTTCGCCGTTGAACTTATCGTTCTCGTTACCGCCGATGAACACATCGTGGCCAACGATAGGGTCGTTGCCGAGCGGGTCGAAGTTGTCGCCAGGTGCACCGTCCGAAGTGCCCTTCTCGATCCAGTCGTCGCCTTCGTTACCCATGTCCTGTTCGTTGGCTTTGCTGCCCAGGATGAAGTCGTTGCCATGACCACCAATGGCTTCGGAGGCGTCCTCACCGGTCACGATGAAGTCATTGCCGAACCCGCCGATGATCAGGTTGACGCCGTTACCTCCGTGCAGCACGTCGTTGCCGTCGCCACCCTGGATGTTATCGTCGCCGCCCTTGTCGGTGATGATGTCGTCGCCGGAGCCGCCGCGCAGTTGGTCGTTGCCGTCACCGCCTTCGATGCGATCGTTGCCGCCGTCGCCCCAGATCGTGTCATCCCCCTCACTCGCGATGAGAATATCGGCGCTGTTGGTGCCGCCCATCACGATGTGCTCTGCACCGGTGTATTTGATGTAGTTGGCGTCCGGCCCTGCGGTCAGCGGGTTGTCGCGGAACACCACCTGCTCGCCGTTTTCGCCAAGCGGATCGGCATTGCCCAGGCCATCGTTGAATTGCTTGCTCTGGTCCCTTTCCAGATAGAACGCAACGTCCGAGAACACCAGGCCCGGCAAGTGCGTGGCCGAGGTGTTGGCCATGATCAGCTTGGCGAACGAGTTGCTTTCAAGCTCGGCATTCATCGACAGGCCAGCGGTACGTTCCAGGTAGTAGAAGCGGTCGCCATCCTGCAGTTTTTCCAGCTGGTTCTCGAACACGAAGTTGAAGGTCGAGCCGAGCATGCCGCCGAACGGCGTTTTCGCTTCGGCCAGGCCGCCGATCCACAGGTCGATGGCATCGACCCCCGTGATAGTCACGCCCTTCAGATCGTCGGCTGTTCCCAGCACGCCATCCTTGCCAGCCCGCGTTACGTTGGTCCAGTCACCGGTGCCGTTGAGGAAGTCCAGGCGGTCATCCGGCGCCCCCGTACCACCGAACACCAGTGCCATGGCGGCAGCGCGTTTGCCTTCCAGCGTGGTCGCCGTCGTGATCGTCTCATGGGTGCCATAGGCTGCAATGAAGTTGATCAACGACTCCGGATGTTTGAGGTGCTGCACCAGGTCGACCCAGCTGGTGTACGGCTTGAGTTGGGTGTCACCGGTTTGGCTGTAGATGTCGCGGCGAATCGCGTTGAGTGAAGGAATCCCCACGTCGCGGCCACGGGCGATGTTGATCGCCGGCAGGTCGAGCGGCAGCCCGAGCAGGTTATTGCGCAGCGCCTCGGTGACGAACTCGTCGATTTCGTTACCGGCTTGCCGAGTGATCCCACGCACGATCGCACTGGTCGCGTCCTCAGGCGTCACGCCACTGGCGGCGTACGCCAACGGGTTGAGGAACGCCGCGATCAGGCCCAGTTGCTGATCGGGATCAGCACTGTTCGGATCGCCGATCACGTTGAAATCAACGTCGAAGCGATCGACGGTCTCGGTCAGCATCGAGTGGCCAAACCGGTACACGGTGTGGGCGAACTCGGCGACGATCGAGGCATCGAGGTCAACGTCATAGACCTGGGTCGGTGCGAAAAACAGGTCGACGTTAGGCTGGATGGTCCGGGCAAATTCCTCGAACACCAGATGCTGATACTGCATCTCGGTGCCGAACTTGGCCGCCTGGAACAGGCGTTCGCCATTCCATACCAACGCATCGATCTCCGCCTGATTGACCGGCAACGCGCTCACTGGATTGAGCAGCCATTCGTTCAGGAAAGCCACGTCACCCGAGTCGAGCACGGTGTCTTTGGTTTGCGCGACCAGCCGATTGTGCTCGGAGTGGAAGATCGCATGCACCGCCGTCAGGCCGATGTTCTCGTTGACCCGGCCGTCGCCAGCGATGTAGTGCGCATCCAGCAACTCGTTGTCGTAGGCCAGGTTGGCCCCGGTTTGTGGATTGACCGGCACGTCGTTGCCAGTTTCAGAATCGCCATCAGGCGCGAGCACGCCACCGATGAACACCGGCGCGGCATTGTGGGCAATGTCGACGAGGAACTGGTGACCGGTGCGCACAGCATTGGTCAGGTCAATAGGGGCAAGCGGATTACCTTCGACAAGCTCGTCATCCGCCGTACCGCCAAGACCGTCAAGGCCTTTCATCACGACCATCGGGAAGCCGTTCGGCCCCTTGATGAAATTGCCATAGGCATCGGTCGCCAACAACGGAGCGTTGTCGACGTCAGCGTCGGTCAGGTGGATACCCAGAATGTCGTTGGCTTGCGCCTTGACCACTTTCCAGGTGGCCATGCCACCGATTTCGCTGTCGTCTGAGGTACCAAACTTGCCATCCGCCCCCAGGTCACGGTTGGTGATCAGCCTGCCCGTCGCGATGGGTCCGTCATCGGTCAGCAGATACCCGCGCAAGAACACCTGATGCGATGGGTGCGAGCTGTAGGTCTGGTTTTGGTCCACGAACGGCGTGGTGGTGTTGGAGTGCTCATGGATGTCGTCGGCCGTGCCGAGAACACCATCCGCGCCTGGCTGGTTGGTCGCGCGGGTCAGCACCATGAAGTTAGCGTTGCCGCCTGGCACATACAGCGGATCATCCGGTTGCAGCGGGATGAAGATGGTGCCCGAACCGCCTTTGGTCACAAGGTCCAGACCGTGATCGAAGAACTGCCCGAAGAAGGTCATCCAGGCGTTGAACGGCGCGGACAACCCGGCATCCGGAGCGGTGTTCTCGAACATGTACACATCGTGGTCGTCGCCAGTACCGAACTGACCATCCAGGCCGGGGCTGGCGACTATCCGTACGCCATCCTTGAGCACATCGTCGCTACCCTCCGCGCCGAAGTTGAGCACACCGTCCGCGCCCACGTCGTACGCCGTTGCATACGCCGCCGGGTTGTTCGACGTCTGGTCGACGATCAGATTGCTGATCGTGCGCGGCTGCGAGTCAAACACATTGCCGCTGGTCTGCTGATACGACGATCCCGGAATGGCCGGCGAGCCAGGGCCAAAGAACCCGGCAGGTGCACCTTCCGCCGGATTGAAGACCGGATCGGTCAAACGCGGGAAGGTGTTATCCGCAGCACCAAACTCGGTGTTGTTGATGCCATTGAGGTTCATCAGGTTGTTGTTCGAGCCATCGACCGCACGCAGGCCCAGCGGCGCGCGGATGTTCGGGATCAGCGAGAGGATGTTCTGACCGTCCGCTTCAGCCTCGGCAATCTTGATCTGATCAAGGATGAAGTTGAGGTCGGAGCGGACCATGTTAAGGCCCGGGCCACCCTCGGTGGCATTGACTACCGGTGTCGGTGCTGTCGGCACGACCGGTGCGCCGGGAACCACGACGCCTGTCGGTTGCGAGAACACCACTTCAGTCGTGCCATGGCCATCCTGGTAGATAGCCTTGACCCGCAGTGACAGCCCGGCAAGATCCGGCGAGACCTTGAAGGAGGTGCCATCGGCACTCTGGAACGCCAGGTCACCCGCAGGCAACAGGATGATGTCTTCGAACACGCCACTGCCTGGGTCGGCTTCGAACTGCCAGTAGTAAGACACCGAAGTATTGTTGACGAGACCCTGCGGGTTACCCGCAGTGACGTTGTTGGCATCGCTCACCCCGAGCATGCTCACGGTCAGTGTGTCGCCCACTGTAATGTCGCCGCCGTTGCCATCCGTGACAGTCGGCCTGCCGACCGGTTGTGCGTTCAGCCCCGGTACCAGCACCCGCTGGGTGTCGGCGAATTGCAGGCGCTCGATATGCAGCAGGGTATCGGTGCCGTCGCGACCCGCAACGGTATCCGTCACCGTCCAGACATCGTCCGCCAGGTTGGCCGTGCCACGGGTGTCCTGGGTCACCGTGTACTCGGACTGAAGCCCGGAGAAAATCGCGGTGTCGAACGCCGCCCCGCCCGTCGAGGTGCCGGGCAGGATTTCCCGCACGGCCTTGAGCTGCCCAGGGTTATACGTACGGTCCAGCATGAACGGGATCATATCAGCCATGCTGTCGAAGCTGGCGATCTCGGGGCCGGTATGGTTGACGTCGCCGGGGGCATAAACTGCGATTCTGACGTTGATCCATTTGTCGCCATCGATCAGATCATCGCCGCCGCGGCCCTCGATCAGGTCACTGCCATTGCCACCGAGGATGATGTTGCCCGTGGCAAAGCCGGTGGTCGGCAAGCCGGCATCGGACAGGAACTGCGCCAGTCCACGGATCAAGTCCACATTGGTCAGTGCACCACCCGTGGCACCACCGTGGTTGAGGATAGTGACCGCATCAACATCATCGCCTTTGAGGACGTCGCCGAAATTCGAACCGGACAAGCCTTCGACCTCGGCGAAACGGTCGAGAATCGAGGCCGGCGAGGCACCGACCGGATTGAACACCCCGGCGTTCTGGTTTGGCGCGTTGCCGTGTGGCTGGGCCAGCGCGGCCAGGGACAAGTCGGCGGTCACGCCGACCTGGTCATTTTTGAAGGTCACCCAGTCGAACCCGGACATGCCGTCCATCTTGTCCTGGGCATCGCTGCCGACAAAGATGTCATCGCCACCCTCGCCGATCATTTCATCGAAGCCACCACCGCCGACAAAGATGTCGTTGCCGACCACATCGTCATTGAGCAATGGCGAGAAGTTATCGCCAGGCGCACCGTCCTGGGTGCCTTTCTCGATCCAGTCATCACCTTCGTTGCCGGTCGGTGGCAGGTTGGTCTTGGCACCGAGGATGAAGTCGTCACCCTGACCGCCGAAGGTGGTGCTGATGTCTTCGGTGGTGATGATGAAGTCCTGGCCATCGCCGCCAAGGATCAGGTTGCCCGCAACCCCCATTTTACCGGCCACGATCACGTCGTTACCGGCATTGCCTTCCAGGCGGTTGTCGCCGAACGAGTCGGTGATGATGTCATCGCCCGCGCCGCCAAGTACCGCATCGTTCCCGGCGCCGCCCTCGAGGACATCGTTGCCGCCGTCGCCGTAAACGGTGTCATCACCTTCACCGGAGATGATGATGTCATCGGCGGCGGTGCCGCCGAGGACGACATGATCTTCACCGGTGTAATGCAGAAAATTACTGTCCGTGCCCACGGTGTCGGGGTTGTCGCGGATCACCAGCGGCACGACTTCCACGCCGTTGATCATGATGCCGCCCGTCGGGTCGTCACGACCGCCGACGCCAAGGCCGGTGAACTGATTGGCCTGGGTCACTTCGAGAGTGAACGTCGGCGTCAGGAACACGGTGTTCGACAGGTGGGTGACATCGGTGTTGAGCATGATCAGCTTGGCGAAGGAGTTGTTCTCAAGCTCGGTGCCGAAGTTCAGGCCCGCCGTACGCGACAGGTAGTAGAACCGGTCGCCGTTCTGCAACGCCTCCATCTGGGTTTCAAACACGAAGTTGAACGTGGAGCCGAGCATACCGCCGAACGGCATCTTCTCTTCGGCAAGGCCGCCGACCCAGAAGTCGATGTCGTCGACACCGGTGGTGGTGACGCCATTGACCATGGCGTAGATGCCCGAGCTGTTAAGGAATGCCAGGCGATCCTCTTCAGTGGCGGTAAAAGTACGCTCATCGGCAGTGCCGGCGTTGATCACCGCGCTGCCGCCAAACACCAGGGCCGCAGCGACCGCACGCATCTCGACCAGCGTATCCACATCGGCCGCAGTCAATGCACCGTGAGTACCGAAGGCCGCGATGAAGTTGACCAGGGATTCGGGGTGTTTGAGGTTTTCCGCCAAGTCAGCCCAACTGATGTACGGCTTGAGTTGGCTGTCGCCGGTTGCCTGGTAAAACTCACGCCGCGCCTCATTCAACGTAGGGATGCCGGTGTCGCGACCACGCGCCAGGTTCAGGGCCGGCAAATCGAGGGGCAGACCCAGCAGATTGTTGCGCAACGCTTCGGTGACGAACTCGTCGATCTCGTTGCCGAGTTGACGGGTCACACCGCGAATGATCGCCCCTGCCGCTTCGTCAGCGGTAGCCCCGCTGCCGGCAAATGCCAGAGGGTTGAGGAAGGCTGCGATCAGACCGAGTTGCGCGTCAGGGTTGTTCGGGTCAGAGAGGACCGGATTGAATTCGGGGTCGAAGCGATCGACAGTCTCGGTCAGCATCGAGTGACCGAAGCGATACACCACGTGGGCGAACTCGGCGAGGATGGCCGGGTTGATCGAAGTGTCATAGCCGTTGGGGGCAAGGAATTCGTCGACCTGCGGCTGAACGGTCCGCGCAAATTCCTCGAACACCAAGTGCTGATACTGCATCTCGGTGCCGAACTTGGCGGCCTGGAACAGCCGTTCGCCATCCCACACCAATCCTGCGATTTCGGCGGGAGTAGTCGGAATTGCCGCGACGTCGTCTGCCAGCCACTCATTGAGAAACGCCAGATCGCCAGAGGCCAGGATGGTTTCCTTGGACTGCTGGACCAGGCGGTTGTGTTCGGAGTGGAACACATGGTGCACAGTGGTCAGGCCGATGTTTTCGTTCGCCCGGCCATCGCCGGCAATGTAGTGAGCGTCGAGCAGCTCGTTGTCGTAGGTCAGGTTGTTGCCGCCCGCGCCCACTGGCTGCGCATTGCCGATTTCGGTGTCACCATCCGCCTGCAAAACCCCGTCGACGAGCACCGGCGCGGCATTGTGCGCGATGTCGTCGAGGAAGCCATGCCCGGTGCTCACGGCGTTGGCCAGACTGATCGGAGCATCCCGGTTGCCTTCGACCAGTTGCGTGATGTCATCCGCCGTACCGGCGATACCGTCTGCGCCGTTGCTGATGCGCATCACCACCTGCGGCATACCGCCCGGGCCACGGATGAAGTTGCCATACGCGTCGGTCGCCAGCAGCGGCACGTTGTGCACATCGGCGTCGGTCAGGTTGATGCCGAGAATGTCACGGGCCTGGGCCTTGACCACTGCCCAGGTCGCCATGCCGCCATTTTCGGCGCCGCCATCATCGGCAGTGCCGAACTCGCCATCGGCGCCCAGATCGCGATTGGTAATCAAGCGCCCGGTTGCAACAGGGTCACCTGCCGCGTTGATGACGTACTCGCGCAGAAATACCTGATGCGAGGGGTGTGAGCTGTAAGTCTGGCTTTGGTCTACGAACGGCGAGGTGGTGTTGAGCTGCCCATCGTCCGTCGTGCCAACAATTCCGTCCGCGCCGGCCGTACGCACGGCCCGTGGCAGCACCATGAAGTTGGTCGGACTGCCCGGCACGAACAACGGATCGTCCGGCTGCAACGGAATAAACACAAAATCGGTAGCGCTCTTGCTGACCAGGTCGAGGCCGTGGTCGAAGAACTGGCCGAAGAAAGTCATCCACGAGTTGAAGCCCGCAGTCAGTCCGGCGTCCGCGGACTGGTTGGGGATGAAGAACACTTGTTTGTCGTCATCCGTGCCGAAGACACCATCGGGACCTGGGCTGATGACCGGATCGGCACCGCCGTTCGCCGCAACCGCAGCCGGGTTGTTGGCGGTCTGATCAACGATCAGGTTACTGATAATCCGTGGTTGTGGGTCGATCACATCCCCTGTCCCGGAGTATGACGCCAGAAACGAGGGGTCCAGCAGGCGCGGGAAGGCATTGTCCGCAGCGCCAAACTCACTTTGCCCGGTCACCAGGTTGTTGTAGCTGCCATCGACGGTGCGCAGGCCGAAAGGCACCTGACTGTTGGGTAGCAAATCACTGAGGCTGGCGCCGTCGGCATGTGCTTCTGCGATGAAAATCTGTTTGAGGATGAACTCCAGGTCGGACTTGTTGAAATTGGCCATTTTGCTTGCCCTCGATTTCTTTGGTGAAGGGCACGGGACGAAAAGAATCCTCCCGCGCCCAGTCAGGTGCTGGCTTGCGCAGTGTGTAGGTTCATTTTTTTGGCGAGAGCTGACACGGGAAGGCAAAGCCGTTAGTACGGCCCCCGGTATGCGCGCCTGGAATTCGCGGAACTCGCGAAAGAATGGCTCGCTAAGCGATCAGGCAGAGCGAACCCGGGCCCTAGGCGGGCCATGGAAACTTGAGGTCAAGGCGAACTTGCTGAACAGCCCCTTCCCTCTGCAGTAGAACGAAGTGATCGACATGCTGTGCTCCTTCGGAGAACCACCGCGCTTTTCGCTGCCAAAGAGTTGACAGACTTCAGGCGGACGGTTGTCGTCAATGAGTAAGACTAAAGTTGGATAGCAAAAAATTGTCAATTTTACGACGGACAAACCGGACGACCGGTGCTAAGCCTCTCAACTCGCTGTTTTTAATGGACTTATAGAAAGATTGACGCACCATTAGAGCGAAATGTTATTTCAGATTGTTTCGCCGCGACCTACGCTGCTTGCTACGGGAGCAACGCAGAAATTTGCACGAGATTCGCCCGAGAGCGAACCTGCGTATCGACGGCTACCCACGGGACTAAATCTGTTAGCTGCTGCTCCGCAAGGGCAAACGGCTTTTTGAAGAGGGGGTCAGCCAAATGCACAAGCAGTCGAACTCTCGATCCGAACTGGCTGACGCACTCTTCCGACTTCGTCGTAGTTTTTACTCCCTGGCAGGTTTCAGCGGCGTCATCAACGTCATGATGTTGACGCCAGCCGTTTACATGTTGCAGGTCTATGATCGAGCCTTGGTCAGTCGCAACGTCACAACGTTGACGATGCTGACCGTTCTGGTGATAGGCCTGTTCTTGCTGATGTCCACGCTTGAAATGTTCCGCACCCGTGTGCTGATCCGGGTCGGCAACTGCCTTGACATGGACCTCAATCGACGCATTTTCACCGCCGCATTCGAGCGCAACCTGAACCGCGCCGGAGGCAATCCGGCCCAGGCCCTGCAGGATCTCGCGCAGGTGCGTCAGTTCCTCACCGGCAACAGCCTGTTCGCGTTCTTTGATGCGCCATGGACGCCGATCTACCTGCTGGTCGCCTACCTGATCCACCCGCTGCTCGGACTGGTCACGCTCATCGGCTCGCTGATTCTGATGGGCCTGGCTTACCTCACCGAGAAGGCGACGCAAAAGCCGCTGGCCGAAGCCAATCAGGCCGCCCTCTCCTCCGCCACCTACGCCAACAACAACCTGCGCAACGCCGAGGTCATCGAGGCCATGGGCATGTTGCCGTCGATCGGCAAGCGCTGGTACCAAAGCCATTTGCGCATTCTGGAAATGCAGACCCTGGCCTCAGACCGGGCCGCCCTGATCAGCAGCACCGGGCGCTTCGTGCGTATCACCTTGCAATCGCTGATCCTCGGCGCCGGTGCGCTGCTGGCGATCGAAGGCAAGATCACCCCCGGGATGATGATTGCCTGCTCGATCCTTACCGGTCGTGCGCTGGGCCCGGTGGAACAAGTCATCGCGTCGTGGAAGCAACTGCTTGGCTGCCGCTCGGCCTGGGGCCGGTTGAATGAAATGCTCAACGACTTTCCGCGCCGGCCACCAAGCATGTCGCTGCAACGGCCGCTGGGCATGCTGGCGGTGGAGAATGTGTACGCCGGCTCCCCCGGCACCAACAACACGATTCTGCGCGGGGTGAGCTTCAACCTTTCCCCCGGCGAAAGCCTTGGCATTATCGGCCCATCCGCCTCGGGCAAATCCACCCTCGCCCGCCTGCTGGTCGGCGTCTGGCCGGCACAGGCCGGCAAGGTGCGCCTCGACGGCGCAGACATATTCACCTGGAACAAAGGCGAACTTGGCCCTTGGCTCGGTTACCTGCCACAGGACGTGGAACTGTTCGAAGGCACCATCGCCGACAACATTGCGCGCTTTGGCGAAGTGGACAGCGACGCGGTCATCCGCGCCGCCAGAACGACGGGCGTGCACGAGATGATCCTGCGTTTTGCGCAAGGTTATGAGACCCGCCTGGGCACCGATGGCAGCCCGCTTTCCGGTGGCCAGAAGCAACGCATCGCCTTGGCCCGCGCGCTGTATGGAGACCCCAATCTGATTGTGCTCGATGAGCCGAACGCCAACCTCGACGACGTCGGTGAAAAGGCGTTGGTCGATGCGCTGGCCCAACTCAAAGACCGTGGCGCCACCGTCATTCTGATTTCCCACCGTCCCAATGTGCTCTGCGCCGTCGACAAGGTGCTGATGCTGCGTGACGGCGGCGTGCAGATGCTCGGCACTCGCGACGAAGTATTCGCAGCGCTGCGCAAGGCGAGTGTGATGCCTGCAGGCGCGTCGACTCCGCTTGCCTCCGTCAAAACGCGGGAGTGACCGATCATGCAAATGAGCCAACACACCGAGATGATTCACGTCGATCCCAGGAACGATGTAGATCTGGACGTCGCCAAACCTGTGCGCAGGGGCCTGTGGCTGGTACTCGCCGGTTTCGGCGGCTTCCTCCTGTGGTCGTGGCTGGCGCCGCTGGATGCCGGCGTGGTAGCGACAGGCACGGTAAAAGTCACCAGCAATCGCAAAGCCGTGCAGCATCTGAGCGGCGGCACCGTGGAGGCCATTCTTGTCCGCGAAGGCGATTCCGTGAAAAAAGGCCAGGAGGTGGTCCGCCTCGATTCGCTGCGCGCCCTTGCCGAACAGGGTGCGGTCAGCGCCCAGTACATCGTCAGCAAGACCGTGGAAAACCGCCTGGAAGCGGAACGTGACAACCTCGACGTAGTGAACTTCGATCCCGAACTGTTCAAGCGCTTCGGGAATGACCACCGCCTGCTGGCTGCCATGGATCTGCAGCAACGCCTGCTGAACACCCGACGCGCCGGCCTCGCTGGCGAAATCAGCATCCTGCAGGAAAACCTCGCGGCGTCGGCAGTGCAGCTCAAGGGCCTGCAACAGGTCTATGGCGCCCGCGCCTCGCAGATCAACTTCCTCAACCAGGAACTGAAAGGCACCCGCGTGCTGGCTGCCGAAGGCTATGTGCCGCGCAACCGCCTGCTGGAGCTGGAGCGCAGCAATGCCGACCTCTCCGCCGGCCAGGCCGAGAACCTCAACAACATCGCTCGTGTGCGTAGCCAGACCACCGAAATCAAGCTGCGCATCCTGCAGCGCCAGCACGATTATCTGAAGGAAGTCGAATCGCAGCTCACCGACACCGCCAAGGAAAACACCACCCTGGCCGACCGCTTGCGTGCGCTGGACTATGAAGTGACCCACACGGTGATTCGATCGCCCATCGATGGCATGGTCCAGTCCCTGAGCATTGCGACTGTCGGCGGGATCATCCAGCCCGGCTTCAAGATCATGGAAATCGTTCCGGACAACGAGCCGCTGCAGGTCGACGCAATGATTCCCGTGCAGGCCATCGACAAGATGGTCCCTGGCCTGGCCGTGGACATTGCCTTCCCGGCCTTCAACCATGCCCAGACGCCCAACATCCCCGGCCGCGTGAAGACCGTTTCCGCCGACCGCCTGATGGACGAGGAAAGCAAGCAACCGTTCTATCTGGCTCAGGTAGAAGTCACACCCGATGGCATGAACCTGCTTGGCAGCAATCACATTCGTCCCGGCATGCCCGCCAGCGTCACCATCAAAACTGGCGAGCGCAACATGATGAGCTATCTTCTGAAACCAATGCTCGACCGTGTTGACAGCTCTTTCAAGGAACAATGAAATGGACCGTCATTGCCTGTTCGCCTGCCTGCTATCGCTGTCTCTGCCTGCCAGCGCCATTGATCTCAAACAAGCGTGGGATCTGTTGCAGTACCAAGGCCCCGTCTATCGCGCCGCTGTGCATGAAAAGGAGGCCGGCCTGGAAAACCGCGCCATCGGCCAGGCCGGTCTGCTGCCGCAGATCAGTGCCTCGGCCTACGACAACAAGGTCAATGGCACCCAGCGCCAGAGCGGCATCGAGAGGGATCTGGACTACGACTCCAAGGGCGCCAACGTGCGCTTGCGCCAGCCGCTGTTCAACAAACAGAAAATGGCCGAGTACCGCCAGGGTAAACAGCGTGCCGACTACAGCGTCGCGGTGTTCGATGCCAAGAGTCAGGACGCCGCGGTGCGCCTCGCCGAAAGCTATTTCGACGTGCTGTTGGCCAGCGAAACCATCGTCCTCGCCAAGTCCAAGCTGAACGCCTTCGAGGAGCAACTCGCTTCGGCGAAACGGCGCATGGAGCTGGGGGCCGGCACCGTCACCGACATCGACGAGTCGATCGCTCGCCGCGACCTTGCCGATGCCGAGCTGATCGAAGCGCAGGACAACCTGATCAATGCCCGCCGCAAGCTTGAGGAGTACATCGGAGAAACCCCAGAATCGTTGACCACCTTGCGTCCGACTTTCGATACGCCACCGCTGCTGCCGAGCAACCTGCAGGACTGGTTGGTCAAGGCTCAGACCGACAGCCCGCTGATCCATGCGCGCCGTCATAGCAGCGACCTTGCTGAAGAAGAAGTGAAGCGCGTCAAGGCGGGCCACTGGCCGACACTGGATTTCGTTGCCGGCTACACCGCGGGCGATAGCCAATCCATCTCCGAGCTGAATCAACGCAACCGCTACGGCTCAATCGGGCTGGAAGTCAATTTCCCGCTGTACAACGGTGGCGGCACCAGCGCGCTGGCACGCCAGGCCAGTTCCAATAGTTCCAAGGCCCTGGACGAACTCGACGCCACGCGACAGGAAGTCATCTCCGGCACCACCCGCGAGTACGCCGGCGTACAGAGCGGCGCCAAACGTATTCACGCCCTGGAGCGGGCCGTAGAGTCCAACGAACGCTCTCTGCTGTCCACACGCAAGGGTTTCAAGGAAGGAGGCACCAGCACCAACTCGGACGTCCTCAATGCCGAAGAACTGCTCTTCGTTGCACGCCACGATCTGTTCGAGGCGAAGCTGCGTTACTTGATGTCGCGCCTGCGCCTGGCCTCTTCGGTGGGCAGCCTGGGCGACGACGACATCGACCACATCAACGACTACCTCGGCCCGGAGCTGTTGGTCACCAATTGAATTGGCGTCCAGGTGAACAGGCGTCATGGCAACTGATTGGGTGATGACGCCGCCCCCGCCAGGAAAATCTGAAGAACGAAAACAAACGCAGCCACTCGCCGCCCTAAAGGTTTTGACGGTCAAGCCGATTCAAATGGTCTTGATATAGGGCGCTAAGGAGCTGTTTGCCGTGAGTATTGTATTTCGCCTGACGGGCGCCGTTTTTGCCGTGTCCCTCACGGGTTGTGCCCTGCAAGGCAACGGGATGGCCGATTACTATAAGCGGATGTCTGCCGAGCGCCTCGTACAAAATCAAGCCATGATGACCCGGATACAAGCCCGGCCTTTGCCATTGGATACCACGCTGAGACTCGACCAAACGGCCATGGTGATGGTTAACGTGCCGGCCGAAGGCGCCGCGCCGGCCACCCAGGCCCGGCTTTTCGCTGGCTGCAACTTGTCGACTTTGGCCATGGATTATCGACGCGAAAAGGACTGGAACAGCCCTTACGTCCTGCCAGCAGACCCAGCGCGCAACATCGCCCAGCAGATGTGCCAGGCAGTCAGGAACAGTGCCTGGAAGCAGTTGCCCGGCGAAACCGAAGACGTCTTGTTACTAGACCCGGGCACACTGGCCATAGAGAACTCGCGGCGTTCGATATGGGCGGGCATCGACTATGGCCGCACCCGCCTGGATGAAAGCGAAGGCAAGCCCTATGGCCGCCAGTTCGAGCGTATCGAAGTCGACTGTACGACCCGACAGGCCAGCACCCGCTTGGCTTATCGCCTGGGCGAGGACATTTTGCTGCCACCGCCCGGTCAGCCGCTTGATAGCGCCCTGGACAAAGAACAACGCGCCCGACTGATTGGCGCCGTGTGCGCCGAACCCGCCAACATGGCGCAACTCGCCACGCCAGTCATCCGGAAAAAATTGCCGCCGAACATGCTGACGCCAGAGGCTTCGGCACCACTATTGGCACAGGTAAGCGCACTGCCACAGGGACAACCGACCCACACGCTCAGTCATTTGCAATTCACTTACAACGCCTCCTCCCCACTGGTGCCGCGCGCCGTGATCAACGACCATCCAATGGACTTGTATCTGCAACCGGGCCCGGCTCGCGGGATCTGGCGCGAGCAGGCAACGGGAGCGTTAGGCAGCGAGAGCGTGAGACTGCGCTGGCGCGGGATGATCGAACTTGCAGCAACGAGCCGATCTCAGATCGCGGGCAAAACCGACCAGCGAAGCAACCTTGCAGACATCGACCTAGATGGCGATTGGCAAAACCTGAAACCCGGGAGCGATATCGCCTACAGCAAAAAATTTACTGACAGCGCTGGCAAAACTTTCGTGCAGAAATTTGAGTGTTCGGTGGGTGAATCCTTCCCTGCTACACAAACAGTTGCCTCGTTGCAGGGAATGGCGCGCAAGGTTACATGCGTCACCGATAGCGCACTGAAGACAAGCAATGCGTACCTCTATCTGGAGGCCTATGACCTGTTCGTGGAAACCTCCGAGACTTCAACGCTCCTGGTTCAGGTCAACACGCTCAAGGCAGCAGAGTAGCGTGCAACCCCAGGCGTAGAGGTTGTCGATTGGCGCGAAAGAACTCGGCACAAGACCACGTTGCCTGCCGACACGCCAATGCCTTTACCTGAGCAGCCACTAATCGTAGAACGGCTCAACCAACGCCCGGCTGCCGACAAAAAAGCTATCGGCGACCAGTCGCAGCGGCTGGAGATCCAGGTCACTGGCCTTGTCGCCAATCAGCTGTTGAAAATGTCGATACACCGCCGCGTACTCACCCTCCTCCGATACGGCCTGGCGCACGCCGTCGATACTCAAGAGTGCGCCGCCGTTGTCCAGTCGCAGGATGCCTTCGGCGCAGCGAATCTCGATGCTCCAGAGCTCATCATGACCGTGGTCGAAATCGAACTCCGCGCGGACATCGAGGTGGCGCGCGTCGGACATTTTGATGGACGCGGCGATAGGCGACTGGCAGTTGTCGGGGACGCGCAGTTCGGCGGACTCGACAAACAGCGACAGTGGCAGCAGATGAGTTGCAATCGACAAGGCATTGATGCCGGGATCGAAGACGCCCAGGCCGCCGGGGTGCCAGATCCATGCCTGGCCGGGGTGCCACTTGCGCACGTCTTCCTTCCAGTCGATCTGTACGCTTTGCAGGGTGCGGGAGGCCAGCCAGTCACGAGCGGCTTCAATGCCGGGCGCGTAGCGTGAATGCCAGGCGAACAGACCGCTGACGCTTTGCTCTGCAACCTGATTCACCAACGCCATCGCTTCGCCCAACGTGGCGCACGGAGGTTTTTCGACCAGTACGTGTTTGCCTGCGGCCAGCGCTTGTTGCACCAGTGCGAATCGTCCTTGCGGCGGTGTGCAAAACGCAATCGCATCCACAGGCGGGCCGTTTTCGAGCAGCTCGCCCAGGGACTGAAAGTTCTCTACCCCAGCGCAGGGTTGCCCTTGCGTTGCGACAGCGACCAACTGAAACGCGGGGTTGGCGTTGATCGCTGGAACGTGTTGATCCTGGGCAATCTTGCCGTAGCCCACCAGACCGAGACGGATCGGTTGCATTAATGACTCCTGTTTTTTTTCTTGTCTTGGGAAGCGAATCGACAAGACTACGTTTGTATAGCGGGGAAGTCATTGATGACGTGCTGACGTTTCGTGAACGCTACCTTTCAGTCAGCCCCTCCCCGCACAAACCGCCTGACCTCGGCCTGTATGGCATAAGCCGGCGCCTCCACCGCATTGAAATCCTGTGTATACCGCTGGGCAAATCCATCGACTCCCCACTCCTGAAACTGCTGCACATGCTTGAGTTCGTGAGCCCAGAGCGCGACATCCTGTTCTGCGGTTTGAGCGTCCCGGAAGAGAATGATGTCGATCAGCGTCACAGCTCCGACATCGGGGTTTTGCAGCATGGCAGTGGCGGCACTGAACTGACCGTTGTCGCTGACTTTATAGCCCGCGGCATCGAGGACACCGGGCTCGTACCAGCGCAGCAGTTGCTCGCGGATGTGCGGTGGGATGGGTTGGATGCTGGTGTTGACTACTTCAGCGTGGGCTTGGGTCAGCCACAGCGCCAGGGCAGGTGCAGCGATCTGGTAGACACCATCAGGCACGGGGCCAAGCACCTGTCCCAGGTCTGGCAGGCAGATGCAGTCGTCCAGGCAAACTTGTTTCTCGCCAGCTGGGCAGGCGCCGGGCTGGGCTGGCACTTCAAGCGTCAGACAAAGAACAAACAGCGCCACCAGGCGCGTGATGATGGGCGGCATTGTGACCTCCAGGGACGGAAGCAGCGCGAACAGTGGGCCATAACTGATCGACAACCTGCAAAGCTTTAGCGTATCCCTAAATTTCTTTGCGCC